>NZ_JABXKI010000139.1 GCF_017115095.1 Nostoc sp. NMS4
CGATGCCACCTCTGGTACGTCAGGTTTTTGACCGCAATACCCGCGACTTTAAAACTAGCTTGTTCGGTGCTTTAACTGATGCAGTGAAGCAATGGCTGACTAAAACAGAAGTAGTCAGTGGCTACGTATTTGAACCCCAACGCAAAGCTGCGATCGGCTATTTTCAAGTGCAACTTGACCGGAATGGTGAAGTTCCCCATACGGCAACGCTGACGGTTCATCCTGCTTATACCTGGCTTTATCCAGAATTATTATCCCAACTGGCTCGCATTGCCCAAGATTTTCCCCAACAAGGGTTACAACTAGCCTCTTCAGACTATCAAGCAGAGCGAGAAGAATATTTGGAGCGAATTGGGGCAAAACGCATAGAACATACATTAGTGATGTCTCGCTCGGTGTGGCATAAGCTACGGGAGTCTAAATTTGTCTCCTTAGAAGGAATCCAGTGGACTGATATGCTGCAAGGTTTACAACCGACTCGTAAACCGATACCAGGTGGGATGTCATGGATACAACCAGGAAAGTTGCCATCATCAGATAAACCTCTGCAAAGCTTGTCAGAACCGATTAACTTTTCGGTAAAAAACCCTAGTATCGAAACATCGCCGATTTCTGAATCAGCAGATGGACAGCAGGAGAATTAGTGTGATATCCCAAGGGCAACCAAAACCCTTTATTTCAGCATTGGGACTAGATTTTGGTCGCAAGCGGATTGGTGTGGCTGGGTGCGATCGCACGGGTTTAATTGCCACGGGAATCACCACTATTGAGCGCACATCTTTTGAGCAAGATGTCAAGCAAATCAGACAAATAGTTAATGAACGTGAGGTGCAAGTTCTAGTTATGGGCTTACCTTATTCAATGGATGGCTCACTAGGATTTCAGGCTCGTCAAGTTCAGAAATTTACTACAAGACTTTCTAAAGCACTAAACCTGCCTGTGGAATATATGGATGAGCGATTAACTTCATTTCAAGCAGAGCAACTGCTGATAGCCGAAAACCGCTCCCCGTCACGCCATAAAGGTTTGATTGACCGCAAGGCAGCCGCTTTGATTTTGCAACAATGGCTGGATGTTAAGCGTGCCAGTTCCCGCAGTTCAGTTGCAGCTATTGAATATTGATACCTTTTAACATGATATTCTAAAAACGATTAGCCAGTAGTTGTATTTACGTGTAAAGCTATTTGGTTGACATAATATGTCATTAATATAGTTAAGCGATTTTCAAGCTTGCTGGTATTTATTAAATTTCTACATTTCGGCTATGTTTTCCCCTCCATTTCCTGAAGAAAATGATAACGCTCATGCGGGTTCCATCACTTTAACCGATGACAAAGGGCGATCGCTCGATTGTTATATAGAGCATTCCCTAGAGGTAGATGGACAAGAATACGTTTTGCTGCTTCCTGTAGACTCACCTGTGGAAATTTTTTCTTGGGAAGGTGACGGTGAGGAAGAAGAAGCGGTTCTAGTAGAAGACGACACCATCATTGAGCAAATTTTTGCTAATGCTCAAGCTGTACTATCTGAGCAGAACTTGATATTAAAGAACACAGCTTATGCTCTAACTGTTGCAGGTGATTTACCGCCAGTAGAAGAATCAGAACTCTTTACCTTAGAAATCGAAGACGAAGAGGCGGATTTAGAGCCTGAGCAATTACAGCTACTCGCTAGCTTTTATGAGGAAGATCAGGAGTATGCAATTTATACACCCCTAGATCCTCTGTTGTTTTTTGCACGGATAACAAAAACAGGTGAACCTGAATTACTTTCTCCAGAGGAGTTCCGCAAAGTGCAGCCTCTGTTAGAAGAACATCTTTTTAATGAAGTTGAATAAGATTAAAAATTCAAAATGTAATATTTTCATTTTGAATTTTTTAATTATGAATTTTCATTCTCAGCACAATCTACTTAAACTTTTTACCATGTCCCATTAAATGTGGATGAATGGAAACAATTAATCTTGTTTAAGATTCGGGTAAAAATACTTTGGTAAGGATTTTCGAGCCAAAATAAAAAATTGGTATAAGATGCTGAAAATGGCTTATGGCGATTTTACATTAAGTAAATTTAAAAAGTCATTCAGCATCCGCATTGATGAAGAAACTGATTTATGTGCTGACATAGGACCTTTACAGGCAAGTGATAAACTCAAAAATTCTTTAGAAGAAACTACAGAACTAGCTTTAGCAATTAATACTGAAAAAGCTCGTTCAGAAATGATTATCACTCCGATATTATTGGAGGTAAGACGCAGGGCTAACTATCCAATTAGTTTATTTTCGGGAACAGATTTTAATGTAGATTTAGAAAAAGGTCTGAATGGATATTGTGACTTTATCATCAGCCGTTCTAAAGAACAACTAACGATTAATGTGCCTGTGGTGGTTATTATTGAAGCAAAAAATGAAAATATTAAAGGTGGATTAGGTGAATGTGCAGCTGCAATGTTGGCAGCACAATTGTTTAATCAACAAGAAGGAAATGAAATCAGAAAAATTTACGGTGCGTTAACAACAGGGGATATTTGGAAGTTTTTAAAGTTAGAAGAAAACGATATATTTATTGATTTAAGTAATTACTACATCAAAGAAATAGATAAGATTCTAGGGATTTTATCTCAAAATGTTCAGGGGGATATTCCAGGATGGAGTTCGACTAACTAAACTATATTGGGTTATGCTCATTTGTCTTAACTATCTACATTTGACTGTTGACTATGGTCTGGAACAATCTTTTACAGCCTGACTTGATTTTAGAGGGTTCAGTGTTGAACCTAACACCAGATATTATCCAAAAATACGGGCTTAAAGGGCTGGTATTGGATGTAGATGAAACTTTAGTACCCTTTACAGTCGGAATGGCTTCCCCAGAGCTACGAGAGTGGGTAGAGCAAATCCGTACCTATACTGCATTGTGCTTGGTGAGTAATAACCTGAGTGAAGCGCGAATTGGTGGAATTGCGCGATCGCTCAACTTACCTTACTACTTAGGTGCAGCCAAGCCTTCCCGCCGCAAAATTAGAGCCGCACTTCGGGGAATGGATCTACCAGTGCATCAAGTGGGGATGGTAGGCGATCGCTTATTTACCGATGTTTTGGCTGGTAATCGTTTGGGAATGTTTACCATTTTAGTTGAACCAATAGTCCATGCAGACGCAGCCCTCCGTTCTCATCCCATCCGCAACTTTGAAGTTTGGATATCTGAAATTTTGGGAGCATCTATTACACCAAAGAAAAAGAAGATTCACAAAAGTTGACAAATCGTCAGGAAAGTAAATCTAAAGAAATGCTTAAGGAATCATACTGGAACCAAAAAATCGGGGATCATAAGTATTAATAACATGGGGTCAGCCAAAAAAGACCCTAACTCATACTAAGTAAATATACTTCCGTAAAGCGTCAACCTTCACTATAGAGGGATTGGCGCTTTACAAATTGAGTTAGGAGTTAGAAGTTATGAGTTATGAATTAAATTCAACTCCTAACTCCTAACTCCTAACTCCTAACTTTTTAGATGTCACTAACAATTGTTGTCAAAATCGGTACTTCCAGCCTAACTCAACCAGAAACGGGACAATTAGCACTTTCGACGATCGCTACCTTGGCGGAAACACTCTGCAATTTAAGAAGCCAAGGACATCGAGTGATTTTGGTTTCTTCTGGCGCTGTGGGGGTGGGTTGTGCGCGGTTGGGCTTAACTGAACGTCCGAAAGCGATCGCACTGAAACAGGCTGTAGCAGCAGTTGGACAAGGTAGGTTAATTCGGATATACGATGATCTATTTACTACTTTGCAACAAGCGATCGCTCAAGTATTACTAACACGTAGCGACTTAGTACAACGCAGCCGCTATCTCAACGCCTACAACACCTTTCAGGAATTACTGGGACTGGGAGTGATCCCCATAGTCAATGAAAATGATACCGTCGCCATAGACGAATTAAAATTTGGTGATAATGATACCCTTTCGGCATTGGTTGCTAGCTTAGTAGAAGCAGATTGGCTATTTTTACTTACTGATGTTGATAGATTGTACTCAGCCGATCCGCGTTCCGTGCCAGATGCGCGACCGATCGCATTAGTTAGTAGCATTAAAGAATTAGCAGAATTACAGATACAAACAAGTTCCCAAGGTTCCCAGTGGGGAACTGGTGGGATGACGACAAAAATTTCGGCTGCGAGAATTGCGATCGCGGCGGGAGTACGTACCGTAATTACCCAAGGGCGATTTCCCCGGAATATCGAAAAAATTATTCAAGGTGAACTGATTGGGACGCATTTTGAACCGCAACCTGAACCAACTTCGGCGCGTAAACGTTGGATAGCTTACGGACTTTTACCTGCGGGTAAATTGTATTTAGATGAAGGTGCGATCGCGGCAATTTCTCTAGCCGGAAAATCGTTATTAGCTGCTGGAATTAAGCTAGTAGAAGGAGAGTTTGACACACAAGAAGCAGTGCAATTATGTGATACCAACGGTAACGAAATTGCCAGAGGACTTGTAAATTACAACAGCAATGAACTGCAAAAGATTCGCGGCTATCATTCACGAGAAATTTCCACAATTTTAGGATATGCCGGTGCAGAAACCGTGATTCATCGGGATAATTTGGTTTTGACTTAAAATGGAAATGAGATAAATTTTGTGACTGCTAACTGAGAGGGCAAAAAATATTATGACTCAAACGTTAGAAAATGCTGTTAACTTACCAGAAGAACAACGCTTCTTTCGACATGGGTTAAGTTGGGAAAAGTTTAAAGCGATTCAAGCCAGCTTTGAAAATGTACCAGGTGTGCGGTTGTTTTATTGTCAGGGAATTTTAGAAATTGTGACTATTGGTAAGCCGCATGAGGTAATTAAGTGTTTAACTGGTTTACTCCTGGGACAGTATTTTGTGGAACAGGGGATTGAATTTTTTCCCAGTGGGAGTTTTAGCCAGATTATTCCTGAGATAGTAGAATATCAAGCTGACTTATCTTATTGCTTTGGAACCGACAAACCTGTACCAGACTTGTGCATTGAAGTAGTGATTACTAGCGGTAGTCCCATCAAACTACAGAAATACAAATTAATGCAAGTCCCAGAAGTTTGGTTTTGGGAAGACGGCACATTTGAGGTTTACTGCTTACGAGAACAAGAATATGAGAAAGTTGTTAAAAGTGAGCTATTAGCAGAATTAGATTTATCCTTGCTCAATCGTTGTCTTTTGTTGTCGTCTCCCTTGGAAGCAATTAGGGAGTTTCGTCAAAATATTCAAAAGTCATAGTGAAACGATTAGTGATTTTTCAATTTCACCATATTCTTAAGGGACTTCCAAGAAATAAATTATTCAAATAAACGAACCACAGAGACAAGGCAGCGCGGTCTTGGGGGTTTCCCCCATGAGCGACTGCCGCGCAGAGAACACAGAGGGAAAATAAATAGAGAGAATTCTTGCATCAGTTTAGGGATATTTTTTTATTTGGAAGTTTCTAACCTAACAGTATTGAGTCAGCGCCAGTCGTACAGAATACCCAACTGAATTCTGACTCCTGACTCCTGAATTCTCTTTTATCAACGTTCCTTACCACTCCCATCGACCGATGTCAGGTGCAGAACCGGAGTAAGAAAGTCCGACATTAGTTCCTTTATCCACCACAAGACTACGTGACGAAGCCGGTTTGTAGTAAGAGTTCCAACGATCGCCCGTGCTTGTAAATCTTGGTTCACCCTGGATATTTGTCGCATTAACCGCGAATTGGATCTGCCAAGTTGACTTTGCTGGGTTCGTATTTCTGCGGAGATTATTAGTAAAAGCAATGTTCTTACCTCCTTGCACATCGTCTCCTTGAGAGTTCAAAAACACATTATTTTTGAGCGATATCCTGTCTGCGGAGTTGATCTGTAGGCTATTCCCTAATGTATCGAACACGTTGTTGTGAATATTGATGTTGGAAGCTGGATCGGGAATAAAGACGGCAGCACTGTTCCCGAAACCAAATTGAACTTTACGAGCGACATTTGCGAAAATATTATTGTGGATATTGATGTCGTGATTTTCTATAGTTCCGCCCCATGCTTTCCCTCCCCAGATCGCAATACCGAAGCCCTTATCCTGAAAGTAGGAGTCAGATATCTCCACTCCGCTTAAGGCAACCTCGATTGACTCCTTAACACTCTGTCCGTCAATATCTTTTATTCGTAAGTTTCGGATCTTGAGATTGCTTGGGTGTGTAGCTGTCGGCTGGTATTCATTCATTATTGAATGATTGACCATCGATAACCACGTATTACAGGTAACGTTGTAGATTTGGTTTCCATAACTCAAATTCCAAAGTTCAATGGCAGCATCCTCGCTCCACTGGGAATCAATTTCTGGAACCTGGATGTCGCAATCGTGAATCTTCACGTTACGTATATGACCGACATGCATGAACTTTATGCCGTATCCTTTATTTTCTCGGATAGTAATGTTGTAGATGTCAGCGCCATCGAGTCCTCCAAGTCTCAAGTTACCGGTAGATCCTCCCGATACTCCATCCGATGCAGAGTTGATAAACGTACAATCATGTATCGTTGTGTTCTTCATCCACTTTCCCTCTGGAAGCGGCACGTACCACCACATGTTGCCACGCGTAAAAACTGCACCACTGTGCTGGAAGTTTTTGAACGTGACATGATGCGTAGTAACGTTGTTACGATTTTCTACCCAGATGCCGGCTTTGATGGTTTTGCCGTTCCCGTCTATGGTGAAGCCGCCTAACGTCTGATTACCGTCTGTCGCTTCAATCATCTCGGAAGGAGATCCGTACCGAGGGTTCGAGCCGGAGTAGCTAGGCGAGACAAGCTGAATAATGCTTCCATAATGCCAAAGACTCCAGTCACTAGTGCCAGTATTTACTCCTGGAGCCGGAATAGCACCGTTGCTAGTGATAGTCACGCTTGATTCACCAGCTCCCTCGATATTCACTCCCGGTGGAAGTACCGTCGCTTCCGTTTCCCTGTAGACACCTGGGTTCAAATAAATCGTGTAGTTTTGATTCGGTTGAACTACTTTTGCTGCATACGCCAACGTTTTCAATGGATTGGCTAGCGATCCATTGCCTTGGTTATCGCTTCCCGTGGGAGATACGTAGACGTACAAGCTCGTGGTAGATTGGGCAGCCACAGTTTTCTGCGTAGTTCCTAACTGGGTTGTGACTACAGCTACTAAAACAATAGTAGCTAAAGCTGCGTAGGAAAGAAGGGAGCGGAGAGTCTTTATCATTACTCAAAGGAGGGAAAGGCGATAGATGGACAGAAGGGAGCGGAGAAATGAGAATAGAATCTTTTCTACCGCATGAAATACTACGGCGGGGAAATCTTCCTCGTCTCTGCAAGCAGCAAATAAGCGTACTTGGAAATTTTTGTCTAGTACCTATCGATAGATAAGCTGTAAAAAACTTACCATTCCATCTTTCACCTAATTATTAAGATTTATTCACCTAAATTCACATCCTCTACCCAGTTCTGTTTGCACTTATGGATTCCACACCTCACTCATTTACAAATTTGAGATTGTCATAGAAGCGATCGCCACACCGCCCCACAATGGTGCATCATCACCCAGCAACGCCGGCACAATTTCAAAATCAACCTCTGGTAAAGCCGTCTCCCGCGCCACCTGACACACCACCTGCCAAAAATCCTCCCCCGCCTTCATCACACTGCCTCCCAATACAAAGCGCTGCGGATTCATCAAATTTGCCACATTGCCAATACCCACACCCAGCGCCCAAGCAGCCTTATCCAAAACTTCCTTAGCCAAATCATCACCCCTTGCCGCCGCCTCACTTACCAACTGTCCCGTCAGCAACGTTAAATCATCCCCCACCAAACCCCTCAAAACCTCTCCATCTCTGAGTCCTCCGCGCCTCTGCGGTTCGCTTTCCAAAATTTCCCTAACATTTTGCGCCAGATAACGCCCCGAAGCCAAACGTTCCACACATCCCCGCTTCCCACACAAACAAACTGGCCCAGCAGGATCGACAACGATATGTCCAATTTCGCCAGCCATCCCACCAGCACCCCGCCAAGGCTGGCCATTGAGTATCCAACCACCACCTACGCCAGTGCTGACAGTAATATAAAACAGGCTATCGTATCCCTGTCCCGCACCAAAACGGTGTTCACCCAAAGCAGCAATATTAGCGTCATTGTCTACATCAACAGGAACACTAAACTCATCTTCTAACAACGCTTTGAGAGGAATGTTTTCCCATCCAGCGACATGATGAGATAGTCGCACCGTCCCCGTGGAAGCATCAACAGGCCCGCCAAAGCTGACACCGATCGCAGCAGGTTTTGTGTCTTGCAACAGAGAGTAAATTAGCGATCGCATTATTTCCAAGTCAGTGCTAGCATCTGCACCTACTGGCGAGAGACGACGTTCATAACGCAACCACGTTCTAGAACCAGCATTTACCAATGCCGCCGCTAGCTTAGTTCCGCCAAAATCGAGAGCTAAAATTAATGTCATAGTTTTTTATACCTCTTTTGAATTATTACCATACGTGGTTTATTTCTCAAGAAAGATGTTTAAAAATGAAATAAATGCTATGCCTACGGCGGTAAACCACGCAGTCTTAGCAATGCTGGAATTCATCAAGGAGCGATCGCACTTTATTCTGGTAGTTGATGATTAGGGATCGGTAGAACCGTAAACGCCGTGAACCAAAAAAGAAGTTAAAATAAGCAAACTGCGCGACTACGCCATCTTTAATTTGCTCATCTGGAAACAGACTGGAGACTCAAATGACCCCAGCAGCGATGTCTGACGACAAGCCGCAAAGCGTCTACGTTACACCCCGTCAGGAATCACCCCTGTTGTTTGAGGGAGTGACCTGGAGAGAATTCAAAGCAGTTGAGCAGTTGTTAGACCGTCCAGGATATCGGCTGTCTTTTCTGGATGGAGTATTGGAAATCCGAAAAATGCCAGGAGAAGCACACGAAACCGTTAAGAAGAGAATTGCCGCATTGCTGGAACTGTACTTGCTGATGACAGGGTTTGACTTTACCCCAACTGGTTCAATGACCCTAGAAAGTGAATCGGGTGCTGTCAAGCGAGAAGCGGATGAATCCTATAAACTTGCTCCTGGTAGAGTGCGTCCCGATTTGGCCATAGAAGTGGTGTTTACCAGTGGCGGAATCAACAAACTGGAAGCATACAAGCGACTCTTGATTCCTGAAGTGTGGTTTTGGGAAGACGGTGTGTTATTAGTTTATCACCTACGCTTTGAGGGAAACTCACTTCACTATGAAAGGGTTTCCAGTAGTGAGGAGGTCAAAGGGATCGATCTAGATTTGTTGTTACGTTGCATTAATATAGTAAATCATGTTGATGCCATCAAAACTTTTCAACAGGCGCTTTCAAAATAGCTAAAGTCTGCCAAATTCTTGCCAAATTGCAATGCTCTCGATTAATAATGAATGATGGCAAGATATGGGTTAGTTAGCCGCATCAAAAATTTGTTGTGCGGTTAAATTTAATTGAGAAAATATAGATGATGAAATCGCAGCGTTGCCTTGAAACGGTGTCATTTGATATTCACCATCAACTAATTCGCATACAAAAATAGTGGGTTGCTTAGGATTGCCAATGAACTTTCTTGCACCCAATGCAGCATAATCAGCAATCCAATATTCAGGAATACCCATTTCTTCATGCGCCTCTGTGGTTCGATTTTTTGTTACCTGTGCGTAAGTTCTAATTCAATCTATTTGCGATCGCTGATTTGGTAAAACCCAAGGGTGAGAAAGCCTCAAAAAATGGGAGATTCTCACCTGCTGATAATACCGTGGTCAAAAATAATTGAATTTTGCATGTAAGTATAAATATGCGAGCGCTATTGCTACAGATATTTGAATTTAGTAAATGCGCCCTTATTAGCAACAATTTGTCACAATCGCAAAACTCTATCTATCATGATGTAAAGAAGTCATAAAGATTCTTAAATACTTGCATTTCTTATTGACTTCAGTTACAGTCAAAACAGATACCTATCATCAAACCCTGACATCAGCTTCAGAAAGTTAGATTAGGTAAAATGCTAAATACCAGGTTTGTTAATATTGATATCAGTGACGCTGCTAATAGTAGTCACTAGTTTATTTTGATTATTAACTTATCGCGCATGGATTACGGGGTAGTAAAGCATTTACCCCGGATTTAATTGTTTTTATTTTTTCTTATCTAATTGAGAATTATTTGCAATATATGGACATCAAGAGATACATTAAAACCAGATAGTGTAGAAGAAGTCTTAAAACAGTAAGGCTTACCAAAGCGATCGCTGTTTATGAAATGTTTCCGCATCTACCTTTAGAAATATATTTTTTCATAAGAGCAGCAGAAAACTATATCTTTATGTGTAAAAAAAGTTAAAAAAACTGAGTTTCAGCAAGTGAAAATTTATGAGATACCAAATAACAATAAAACTAGATACAAAATTAACGCCGCTTATACGGAAAAATCTATCTTGACGCTGTTTATCTCTATTGTGGAGAATTTATTAACCGGAAAGACCTTGATAAATAATGATGTTATAAAGTGGCTACCTAGTTTTAACTGGGAAATGAATATTGTTCTTTTTATCTCCTTTAGCCAAGGATATTGTAGCTAAGAACACAATTGTATTTTGTAATACCTTTTGTCCATAAAATACGCTAATGAGTACAGCGAGATGAATGCTTTTTTTTGTTCTGACGATTCACGGCAAATAGGAGAAGATGTTATTGGTAGCGCCACCAATTATCAAACTTATATTTTAGTTGAGTGTCCTTTACCTTGGACATCAGAAGCCTTTAACTCCAAATGGGTGCCTGAGAATTTGAGGATTTTAGTAGAGGAAGTGAAGCGTGCTAAACTACCGATTAGATTTCTCTTAATTGCTAATGATGTATCACACAAAGTCAATCATACTACGCTTTTAATTTATCAAAAACAAGAGGGTCTAAGTAATGGATACCAGAAGCAAGAGTTTAAGCTAGCAAATATTGAGCAAGTAGCAGAAATCGTTCAAAAATCGATATTGGGTATCAGTTCTAATTTTGAGGTAGAAACTACTAAAACTAGAGATATTTTAGTTTGTACCCACGGTAGCCATGACAAGTGTTGTGCGAGATATGGCGCTCCTTTTTACTTTCATGTTACAGCGAGTAATGCTGATTTGTGCTTAGATGATGTGCGAATTTGGAAATCATCACATTTTGGTGGACATCGCTTTGCGCCAACAGTGATAGACTTGCCAGAAGGAAGATATTACGGTCGTCTCGATCGAGATTCATTTAGATCAATTTTGACTCGTACTGGTGATATTCAATGCTTGCATCAAGTCTATCGAGGCTGGGGAATTCTCCCTGCTGCACTTCAGGTTTTGGAAAGAGAGTTAATCCTCTGTAAAGGATGGAATTGGTTTAATTACAAAGTTGCAGGTAAAATTTTAGAGCAAAGTTTAGACAACAATACTATCCTAGCTGAACTAAGTTTTGAACAACCTTCTGGTTCTCTCTACACTTACCAGGCTAAACTTGTGAAAGATGAAACTAAGACTCAACAACTGAAGAGTTCGTGTAATGCTACAAGGGAGTTGGTAGTTACTAAATATGCTGTGGGTAGTCTCTGGATTACCTCTAGTAAAGTGATGAGTTATAGTACTTAACAAGAGTTTTTCAACGCAAAGGGACGCAAAGGGAAGCGCAGAGGTACGCGGAGTATTGCTAAGTTTAGTTCGCTACGAATTAATTAAATGCTAGATTTAGTATGAGGCTGTATCAATTCGTAATTAAAACTTTGCGTTCCTTTGCGTTTACCTCCGCGCCCCTACCCTTCGGGAACGCCAAGGGCGAATGCGTTGAAATTCCAAATCAAGATGAAGCCATATTTAAGACTTTTCGTAGCAGTATTTGGTCTTCTAATTTGGCTTTTAAACGACCATTTTCAATATCTCTAATCCAGCTTTGGCTTTTACCTGTGAGTTTTGCCAATTCTCTTTGGGAGAGATTCAAATTTTTTCGCGCTTGCAAAATTTGTTCGCCTAGTAAATCGTTTGTGGCTTTGGGTTTTCTTTTGGCTTTGGCAGTTCTTGTTTTCTTTTTTTCTGATTCTGAGATTTGCTGTTCCCATTCTGGTGGGAGTTCAAATGCTAAAATCCGCGCATTCATTAACAGATTCCATTTACCACGGGGGCCTGTGTCTGTGAGGCGAGTTTCGGCACCACCGTCATTAGTCCAAAATTCTAATGCTTCATCTGGATCTTCGGGAAGATCAATTAATTTCGCCCACAAAGGTTGAATTTCTGGTGGGTAGGTAACTGGATCGAAAAGTGGTTTCATTCCATAGTGATTGAGAATTTCTAAATCGCTTTCAAAGGTTCGCAGCAGACGTTTGCGTTCTTCGCGTTGTCTGGATGCAAGGGCAACTTTTTCCTCACCGTAAGCAATACGTAGCAAGGTAGGAATGGTAATGCGTTGTTCTTTGCCCATTTTTGTTTTAAACAGCAACCACAGCATTAATCGGACTGCGCCTTCGTGTTGCTGCCAAATGCTCATAACTGTGGTTAGCAGGGTTTTGGGGAGACTGCCATATTGATAGAATGCGGTTCGCTCTTTACATGCTTGTTTGTTTAAGAAATATTGCGCCCATAATCCGGCTTTGATTTTAAATGTTAGCCCAATCAGATATTTACATCCAAGATTGTCTTCTTGGAAGTGGTGCTGAATGTCTACTAAGTGCCATAAGCGGCTGTTTGTAACAGAGAATCCGTTAATTCGACCTTGTTGAGGCCAGTCAATGGAGATAATTAAAGAGCAAGCTTGCTGAACGATATTTTTCATTAAAGCTAGCTTGGCAGCTTTGCTTAAATCTTTGCGTTTCTCCATCCCCAAATATTTCTCGATTTGTCGCTCATCGATCGCAAATTCTTGTTCCCAAGGTTGATCTAAGGCTGTAGCGTAAGCTGCAAAAATTAGATTTATGCAAGCGGCTCTAATGTCAAGTCCCTCAATTGCGGCTATATCTGTGGCCTTGTCGTTGACTTTGAAGGGATCTTGGATGTGAAAAGCGATCGCACCTCGTCCTTGATTTACTTGTCGGCTGTAACTGATATAACCTTCTTCATCGGTTTCCCAATGTAGGGATGTGCGCTGTGCTAAGACATTACAAGCTTCCCAAATTGCGATCGCTGAAGCAAATGGGTTATTCTTGCCATTAGAAAACAAGTCTAAGCTGCTAGCATCTCTCGGTTCAACTTTGCATCTCCCCTTTTTCGACTGCCAAGGAATTGGAGAATTAGTTGGACAAGCTATTACACATTGCGGTTCTGAATAATAGCCCTCACAATTATTACAAAGACTAGGATCGATCCAGTATTCATTGTCCTCTATTCTGATTGCACCCGTAGGACATTGGGGGCGGCAGTTGTCACATCCAACGCAACTGTTGTTAGGAATTGTATAAGGCATTTGGCTCTTTTCCCACTCTAATCGTTGAGATGTCTGTCTCAGTTCTCCCCTGGATGAGTCCTGTTTATTCATGACTCGCTACCACATTATCTTTCTGGCGATAAAAGATTATTCTCGCCGCATTAACTTCATACATCCATATTTGAATTTGTATCCAATTGGAAGCTATTTAAGGCTTTAAAAATGAGCCAAATAAAACTTCTTATTAACTATACATTTCATGAAGAAAATGATTAAGTTGTTCGTACTGAGCTTAGAAAAAAATCTTAACATTTATTTAATTACGTACTTAATGGACATTTTATCTTTGACCATAAAACCTTACAGAAGGTCTTTCTCGGAAATGTTTAAGCTTTTGACAATTGCACTTCATCTGATTTGTTAATAATTTTAATATTTAATGCATGACAATATTCTGCCATAAACTTTACAGTTCCTTTATAAATTAATTATGTTTATTTTGATGAAAAAATAATATTTAATTTGTCAGCGTTTACCTAAATATTTAAATCAAACTAATTAAAAAAATGTTGCTTTCTAAAATACATATTGCAGATATCAAAATGTAACTGGCGAACATTATTTATCGTATATATCTATACTGTTTATCTAAAATTATTTGCCAAAGTCTAAAAATATTTGCCAAAGAATATCATTACTCTCATAGATATAGTTGCGTCTGCTGGAAATAATAGTTAAATCGGCAGTTAGAAACCACATATACACGAGGCTTTTCTCACCTGAATATGCTTCCAATCCTGAACTTTTTATTCAAAGCGACGGGAAACTCTATTCCAAGAATGGGTGTGCCGTGATAGTTGCCGCGTTGCTTGGGGTATTGGGCATAGGGTATAGAGCATTGGTAACTTATTCACCATTCCCCATGCGCTTGTGAGTAGGGTTTTTATAAGAATTATTAGCAATAGCTTCATCGATAAAATTAAATGAAAAACAGTTGAGTATTGTGTTCAAAGTCATCGAAATTTGATGAGATAAAAGTAAGTTTTGAATACAAAATAAAAAAAGATTAGGATAATATGATGATTAATGCACAAACAGATTGACAGGCAAAATTGCCGAGGATTTATTCATGGCGCAACTAACAGGTTTGACATTTGGCGGTAAGACTTGGACACCAAAATTCGCTCAAGAAATCAACAAGGATAAATGTATCGGCTGTGGCAGATGCGTTAAAGTATGCGGGTACAATGTGCTTGGTTTAAAGGCACTCAATGAAGAAGGTGAATTTGTCGAAGATGAAGATGATGAAGAAATTGAACGGAAAGTAATGGCAGTTACTTCTCCAGAAAACTGTATTGGTTGTGAAGCTTGTTCGCGGATCTGTCCCAAGAATTGCTACACACATGTTGCATTAAACAATTAAGATTTTTGGAGTTAGTCAAAATTGTTGTTCATTCAAGGAGGCACTGTTTGTATAGAGCGTAAATGCTCTAGGCAAGGTAACTTGAGGGGAATATTAAATATTTACTGTAACTAATAAAAAGTTCGCAGTAAACAAATCCGTAAATCGTAGACTGTTCGCTATTAACAAATTTAAACTTGCTGCTAATATAGCCTAATCAGTATTAGGATTAGGTCTAACAGTGCCCTCTTGGAACAACTAGCTTTTCTGAAAGCAGGGGGCTAACTTTGTGGTATGAGTTGAAATATAAATTGTCATTTTTTGGGGGAAAGATATGGAAAAAATCTGGAAGTTTCCCCCATTTTTTGTGGCTGCACGTTAGAAAGTTAATAAGTGAAAAGGAAATGGGAAATGGGGAATTGGGAATGGGGAATAGATAACGATGCCCAATGCCCAATGCCCAATTTTCAGAAAATAACACCTCTACAGACGGTTTACAAAGCAGGTAGCATATATGCAACAAATTCCTGTTTCACTATGGACTCTGGTTGCTGGGATAGTAGTTACAGCAATCAGCATTTGGATTGGTCAAAACCACACTCTCATGCCGGTGCAAGCATCGCTACAAGCGCCTTTGGTGGACGGTTTTTTCAACGTCATGTTTACCATTGCGATCGCATTCTTCTTGGTGGTAGAAGGAACTATTCTGATTTTTTTGGTTAAGTTTCGTCATCGTCGCGGTGATGATACCGATGGTTTACCAATAGAAGGTAACGTTCCCTTAGAAATCTTTTGGACAGCAATTCCCACAGTGATTGTGCTTGGTTTGGGCATCTACAGTGTGGATGTTTTTAACCAAATGGGAGGTTTTGAACCTGCCGGTCATCCTCATTCAGCAGCTCATGTGGCTCATATTCCGGGGAGTGCTTTGGCTGCTACATTAAGCGATACTGAAGCAACAACTGCCCCAACAATTGCCCCAACAATTGGGATCGGTGCGTCTCCTCAAACCCTTAACAAACCAGCCGATTTAGTTGTTGATGTCAAAGGGATACAGTACGCCTGGATATTTAATTACCCCGATAGTGGCATTACCTCTGGGGAATTGCACATACCCGTCGGTGCTGATGTGCAACTCAACCTTTCAGCACAAGATGTAATTCATTCATTTTGGGTTCCCAACTTTCGGTTGAAGCAAGATGCACTTCCTGGTATCCCTACCGAACTACGATTTGTTGCCACCAAACCAGGTACATATCCCGTAGTTTGTGCTGAATTGTGCGGTGGTTATCACGGTTCAATGCGGACACAGGTAATCGTCCACACACCAGAAGAATATAATAACTGGCGCACAGAAAATCAGATTGCTCAACAGCAAAACCTCAATCAAGTTGTTGCAGTTAATCCCGCCGACTTATCGACATCAGAGTTTCTCGCGCCCCACACCCATGATATGGGAATTAATGCAGCAACTCTAGAGTCATTGGTCATTGGTCATTAGTCATTGGTCATTGGGTAATATTATGTCCGCTCAATTAACCATTATTAAGAGAAACTCCACCCCGCTCGATAGTCGAATTACCCCCCTTAATCCCCCCGTTTATTGGGGGGAAACCGGAAATCCAGTTCCCTCCCCAATGCATCGGGGAGGGTTAGGGTGGGGTAAAACCTTGATGAGCAAACTGTTTCAGACTTGTGTCTACACCGTAGGCTTGCGGGGAGGGGTGCTTTTACTATAGGCGACACATAACTGACAAAGGACAAATTGACAAAGGACAAATGACAAATGACAAACGATAAAGGACAAAAATATGACGCAGGTAGAATTTCCACGGAATACTCCACCAGAAGAAAATAAACCGGAAACTCTGGTGGCTGGCCACACCTCCCATCCGAAGGCGTGGAAATGGCAAGATTATTTTACATTTAATGTTGACCACAAGGTTATTGGTATTCAATACCTGGTGACAGCGTTTGTGTTCTATCTTATCGGTGGATTGATGGCTGTTGCTCTCCGTGTTGAACTAGCAACACCAGACGCAGACGTACTCGACCCCAATTTGTATAACGCTTTCATGACCAATCACGGGACGATTATGATCTTCCTGTGGATTGTCCCTAGCGCCATTGGGGGATTTGGTAACTATTTAGTGCCGTTGATGGTCGGTGCTAGGGATATGGCTTTCCCGAAGCTGAATGCGATCGCTTTTTGGTTAAATCCCCCAGCCGGTGCGCTGATTTTAGGTAGTTTCATTTTTGGCGGTTCCCAATCTGGTTGGACAGCTTACCCGCCTTTGAGTTTGGTGACAGCACCAATCGCTCAAACTATGTGGATATTAGCGATCGTTTTGGTGGGAACTTCTTCAATTTTGGGTTCACTGAACTTTGTGATCACCATTTTGATGATGAAGGTTCCTAGCATGAAATGGGATCAAGTACCCCTATTTTGCTGGGCAATCTTGGCAACTTCCTTGTTGGCACTACTTTCTACACCTGTATTAGCAGCCGGTTTAATTCTGCTGTTATTTGACCTCAACTTTGGCACTTCCTTCTTTAAACCAGATGCGGGTGGTAACGTTGTAATTTATCAACACTTATTCTGGTTTTATTCTCACCCGGCAGTATATTTAATGATTCTGCCCATCTTTGGCATCATGTCGGAGGTGATTCCAGTACACTCGCGCAAGCCGATTTTTGGTTATAAAGCGATCGCTTATTCTAGTGTAGCCATCTGCGTTGTCGGTTTGTTCGTCTGGGTACACCACATGTTTACCAGTGGCACACCCGGTTGGATGCGGATGTTCTTCACCATCTCCACACTGATAGTTGCAGTTCCCACTGGGGTAAAGATTTTTGCCTGGGTTGCTACCCTCTGGGGTGGTAAAATCCGCTTCACCACGGCGATGCTTTTCGCCATTGGTTTGTTGTCAATGTTTGTCATGGGTGGCTTAAGCGGTGTGACGATGGGAACAGCCCCCTTTGATGTTCACGTCCACGACACATATTATGTAGTCGGACATTTCCACTACGTTCTGTTTGGCGGTTCCGTGTTTGGCATTTATGCCGGCATTTATCACTGGTTCCCCAAAATCACTGGACGAATGCTCAATGAAAACTGGGGACGGGTTCATTTCGCCCTCACCTTCATCGGCACTAATCTCACTTTCCTACCCATGCACGAGTTGGGTTTGAAAGGAATGCCGCGACGAGTGGCAATGTATGACCCCCAATTTATCGACCTCAATCAAATTTGTACCTTTGGTTCGTTTGTTTTGGCGATATCGGTAATTCCCTTTGCGCTCAACATGATCTACAGTTGGCTCAAAGGACCTTTGGCTGGTGATAATCCTTGGCAAGCTTTGACCTTAGAATGGACAACTAGCTCACCACCTGCGATCGAAAACTGGGAAGTGTTGCCGGTTGTGACTCATGGCCCTTATGACTACGGGCAGGAGCATAGAACTGAATTACAGTCATCAGCGACACCGGAAGTTAGTGCTTAGGTAGTAGAGTGAGTAATGCGATCGCACTCAAAGTCACTAAAACTTCTAGTCATTAGATTTAAAAACTCGAAACTCCAAGCTTGGAACCTGAAACTTCAAGCTTGGAACACACAGGACTTACGCAAAATCATGAAAAAACGAACCGCATTCGCGCAGCGTCTCGTCAGAGAAGGACACAAAGGAATAAGGTTTCAGAGAGTTATTGCGTAAGTCCTAACACAAATGCCCGAATTCAATAAACAAACGTCCGAATTCAGAAAACGGATGCCCGAATTCAATAAACGTACACCTGAATTCAATAAACGGATGCCCGAATTCAATAAACGTACACCCGAATTCAATAAACGTACACCTGAATTCAATAAACGGATGCCCGAATTCAATAAACGTACACCCGAATTCAATAAACGTACACCTGAATTCAATAAACGGATGCCCGAATTCAATAAACGTACACCCGAATTCAATAAACGTACACCTGAATTCAATAAACGTACACCTGAATTCAGAACACAAAACTCGGAATTTTCAAAATTCCTGAACAAGTCAAGAGTTTGGCTAAACAAGGATTTTGGATAAAGAATGGAAATTTTGCTGAAAAATCTATGACTATAGCTACAACCACGAGCAAAGATCACAGTGCAGGACACGAAGAACATCCAGATTTAAGAGTTTGGGGACTGTTGACGTTCCTCGCCTCTGAATCCCTGATGTTTGGCGGATTTTTTGCTACTTATTTATTTTTCCGAGGTACTACAGCAGTTTGGCCTCCTGAAGGAAGTGAAGTTGAACTACTTGTACCGACGATTAACACCATTATTTTGGTGTCGAGTAGTTTCGTCATTCACTTCGGTGATACGGCGATTAAAAAGAATAACCTCAAGGGAATGCAACTGTGGTATGCAATTACTGCAATCATGGGCGCAATTTTCTTAGGTGGTCAGGTTTATGAGTACTCAACATTAGGATACGGACTGACTACCAACGTCTTCGCCAACTGCTTTTATATCATGACCGGGTTCCACGGTTTACACGTTTTTGTAGGACTGTTATTGATATTACGTGCATTGTGGCGATCGCGTCTTCCCGGTGAATATT
This sequence comes from Nostoc sp. NMS4, assembly GCF_017115095.1. Classification (GTDB taxonomy): domain Bacteria; phylum Cyanobacteriota; class Cyanobacteriia; order Cyanobacteriales; family Nostocaceae; genus Nostoc. The sequence goes on from NZ_JABXKI010000139.1 coordinate 19,447, forward strand.
CTGCAACCAATCATACTTTCATCGAAATGACAGAAATTTACTGGCACTTCGTAGACATTATTTGGATTGTTTTATTCACTTTGGTCTACGTTCTCACTTTGTTTTAAATTGGGCATTGGGCAAAGCAAAGACGCGATAAATCGCCGTCTCTACAATGATCAATCTTTCGTAGAGATGACGATTTATCGTGTTTGTTGCCTTAACCGAACCGTATTGCCTCATATCCCTGATCCTCCTTATCTCCATTCAGGAGTTTATTATGCAACTTGATACAAACAAATTCTCATGGTTCCAGGTTCCAGAGGATATCAAAAACCTATTAATTTTAGCTGCACAAAACTGGGAAAATACATCAGAATCAGAAAAGTATATTCAACAAGCTTTAGCTAAAACTGGTGAAAATACAGATGTATTGGTAGCAGCATATAGATTTTTCTATTATAAAAATAATTATTCTCTTGCACTACAAACAACAATCAAATTATTAGATAAAATTAAAGAACTAGAAAAACTTCCTGATGACTGGAAGCAACTTAAGCCGATATTAGTCAATCGCAAAGAAGACCCACAAATTCGATTGTACTTAAATGCTTATGCTGCTTCTGGATTAGTGCTAGCAAAATTAGGAGAAATTGAACAAGCAAAAGAAATCAGCACCAAAGTCAAAGAGATAGACGAAAAGCATGATTTTGGAGCCGGAATTCTCCTGGATATTTTGACACGTCCACCAGAAGAAGATGATTAATTAGTCAATGTACTTCTCTACAAGAAAGAGTGGGGAGTTTGTAGAGACGCGATTCATCGCGTCTGTAGAGAGTGGGGAGACAAAGAGAATAACCCATGCCCAATGCCCAATGCCCTTTTAGTGAACAATCATGAACAACTGGTTCTCTACATCACATTCTTCTTACTGTCTTTTGGGAGTAACTAGTAATAGTGACTCTATCATTCCTCCTATTACCATACCTACGAAACTTCCTACGAGCAATATGCCGAACGTCTCTCCGATCATTGTCATCCAATCTTCTCCCTTATCAATTTAAAATTTATGAAAGGTAGAGATTGGCTACTAACGGGGGATGGTCAGTATCAAGCCTGTAAATCTGTAAGAGCATGGGATTTATTGAGAGAGAATTATCGTCTGTATCGGTTTTTAACTGAGATAGAAGATGTTCTCAATAACACTAACAATGAAGCCGATTGTCTTCCAGAAATTAGGATGCTTGTAAGGCGTTTAATAGTAAATTCCTACTGGGTACGAAGTCAAAATTTAGAACCTTCACCCAAAACGGGAACCTCTGTTTTACTCCTATACGATGAATTGAGTTTTCCGTTGACTGTGCAAACAGTAACATTTGCACCAGGAACCCGCTCAAACATTCATAATCATGGGACATGGGGAATAGTCGCGGTGTTAAAAGGTCAGGAAAAAAATACTTTTTGGCAACGCACTAATAGCCCAGAATTTGAGGACAAAATTGAACAGACGGGAGAGCTAACTCTATTTCCAGGAGATATTATTAGCTTTACTCCCGATGCAATTCACTGTGTAGAAGCAGTGGGTGATGAACCAACTGTGACTTTTAATGTTTACGGCGAAACTGATCCCAGTGAGAGATTTGAGTTTGACTCAGTTACTCATCAGGCTAGGAATTTTTAATTAGGAATTGTCATGTCAAGTTTGTAGTTGGCGCTTTAGCGCTAAAGCGCAACTACGAACAATTGAGTAATTAGGAGTAGTTAAATGGCAAGAGTAATTTTCTATAGCAAACCAGGCTGTCAAGGTGGTACTAAGCAAAAAGTTTTGCTCACTGCTGCGGGTCATGAGGTGATAGCATACAACCTGCTAACTGAACCTTGGACAGTTGAGCGGTTGCGTTCTTTTTTTGGCGATCGCCCCGTAGCTGAATGGTTTAATCGTTCCTCTCCAAAGGTAAAATCTGGTGAGGTGGTTCCTGAAAAAATTGATGCAGAAACCGCTTTGGTGCTGATGCTCAAAGAACCACTATTAATTCGCCGTCCTTTGTTAGAAATAGGCGATGCCTCCGGCGGGCAAAGCCTACGCCGCGAGGTAGGATTCGATGTAGAAAAGATTGATGCTTGGATTGGCTTAAAGCCTGTGGATGAGTCTTTGCAGGAAATCAGTGAAAGCCTGATGAAGCAAGATTTGCAAAGCTGCTCACACGGTAAAGAGCATACTCATCATCGCCAGAATCAGCAGGGTGGCTGTAACCATCATGGTGAACAACATCAAAAGCAAGGCAGCTTATAGTCATTAGATTTCTTGCATAAATCAAAAACCCTCTCCCAAGCTTGGGAGAGGGTTTTTGAAATTGCTTCTAGTACAATGTCTAAGCTAGTAATGAAAAGTTTGTAGTAAGCACTTCAGTGCTTAGAAAATCAAGGACTAAGGAACGTGAATTAAATAAAATGCAAAACTTCATCCTGTATCTAGCTTCCCTCTCCTTTATAAGGAGAGGGATTGAGGGTGAGGTAAGTCAAGGACATAAATTGTATGTTATTTAATTATTATTCCTAAAGTCCTGACTACAAACTTATTCACACCTCAGGACTGATGAGACAGACCACTAGTGGTCTGTCAAATCCATTTTGACGGTTGGAGAGACGCGATAAATCGCCGTCCCTACAGAAAATTTATTCGTCAATTATTTCTTCACAGACTACTAGTCTTTAGCTGACTTGTTGTTAGAAGTGTAGTAAACCTTAGTACCAGTATCGGGTACAAAATGACAGCTAATACATGAATGCCATAATGACTTCCAAATAGGTTCTTCCGATTTGTGGAAATACTCACCCATTACTGGTTTTATTGCCTCAGTTGCCTTTAGCAAATTGTAGTGAGGGATGTTAAGGAATATATGGTGAGCAACATGAGTACCAATATCGTGATGGATATGATTAACTAAACCATAATCACGGTCAATACTAGAAATTGCGCCTTTTAAGAAAGTCCAATCTTCTCCACGATACCAGGGAAGCTCTGCCTCAGTGTGGTGCAAAAATGTCACCAAATCTAGCCAAACTATGAATACAAGATAGGGTACAGCGTAATATTTTAGCAACCACATCCAACCCCATTGGTAGGTGAGGAAACCGAGCAAACCCACCATGCCAATCAAAAGTACAGTACTAGTGATGACATCCCATTTTTCTGATGGCTTGAAAAGCGAACTGCTGGGCATAAAGTGGGAGCCTTCTTTATTAGGAGAACGCTTGAACAAATACACAGGATAAGCCAAGAGAAAAACATAATATCTGCCGATCTTTTGGGCTAATGGCATCTCCTTATATTGTGATTCTGTCACCGGATACCAGCTTTCATCGTTATCGATATTGCCAGTATTTTTGTGATGGGTTCTATGGCTGATCCGCCAACCATGATAAGGAACAAGTATTGGTGTGTGAGAAAGATGTCCAATCAAATCATTCAGCCATTTATGCTTAGAAAAAGATTGGTGTCCGCAGTCATGTCCAACCACAAACAAAGCCCAAAACATCGTTCCTTGCATTAGCCAGAAAATTGGGAAGAAAAGCCAAGAATCCAGGTAGGAAGCAACTGCATAAAGCAGACTGATAATCAGGATGTCACGAAAGAAGTAAAAAAGTGATTTTGTCACATTGGGCTGAAAACATTCAGCAGGAATGGCAGCTTTTAAATCCTGAAGGGAGAAAGGTAATTTAGTGGAATCCTCAGACGTTTCGCAGCCAGCAGGATTATTGAACGTGACGATATTTGATAGCACTGGATTCTTTTGTTGGATATAAATCGGAACTTTATTTGAGACAAAATCATCTCACCTCTAGGATGCCCACGAAACTAGCGATCGCTAACACCAAAGAAGATAATTTTTGGCAATTTACTTAACAATTTTTAGTTAGTAAAAAGTCGCCAAATTCTATTTAAACACAGCATGATAAACGCTCTCGCTGAGTCAAGAGCGTGAGTGTAGTCACAGCGCTATTTATCGCTCTGTATAATATTCGTCGAAAGTCTTATAGCCAATATCAGTTGTGTATAGCTGACACTGGTCTGTAATCTGCTTCATTAAAGGCCAAGAAAACTGACACTCATCATGTAAATAAGGCTCCCAATTTTCTTTGATGCTGCTGTAAGCTAACCGCAAATTATAAGAAGGAATAGCAGTGGAAATATGATGAGGGACATGAACATTGATATCGTGGCACAATATTTCTACCCAACGCGGATAATCGCAATGAATAGTTCCATATAACTGTGCTAGAGCTTCGTTCCACTTGTGGGCTGTGGTAAAAGGAACATCTGCGGCAGTGTGGTGAACGATTGTAAAAGTACTCATCCAAAAATGGTAAATCATCCAGGGTACTAGCCAAAATTTGACAAATCCCCAGATGCCAGTTGTGGCGACCAGAAGCGGGAAAGCGATCGCAGCAAATACCACTACTACAGCCACAGACAGCTTGATACTCGATTGGTCTTTAGTTTTGAAGTTCCGCCAATCAAAATGCACCACAGCCCAATGGCCAATGGAACCTACCCACCAGAAGCGTTTACGCATGAACAGTTCAAAAGCAGATCGTCGGGTTTTATCCCAATTTTCAAACACTTCTGGTCTGATTGGATGCCAAGCATTATCCTCATCCAGCTTGTTGGTATGAGTATGGTGATAATTATGCTTAATCCGCCAACTATGAAAGGGGTAAATTAACGGCATCATAAAGAAATGGCCTACCAAATCATTTACCCAACGACGTTTGGCAAAAGACCTGTGACCACAATCATGGGCAATTACAAAAAAACCTGTTAAAGCAGTACCCGTAAAAATCCAAGCTAGGGGCAAGAGAAACCAAGGAGTGATGATCAGGCTGTAATAGCCCAAGGCGACTGCCAAGACACTGAGTATTACTTGTGTCCAAGCTTTGCGACGGTTCTGTTGAAAACATTCCCGTGGCAGGGTTTTGACAATATCTTTGAGCCGGAAGTCGGAATTACTAGGCTCGTCACTTAGTTTCTGGCTATTAATTATTGATGTAGTCATGGACACCTAAAAAACAACAAACTCCTCCACCAAGTCACCAAAAAGTAACTTGCCGTAAAAATTCTTCACATTAGCGCTTCGGATTATAGCAACCTAACCGACACAAGCGCACCCGTAAGTAAATAGCTTTTTGAAAAGTTAGGAGTTAGAAGTGTTCGATTACAAACCTTACACATCCTAACTCTTAACTCCTAACCCCTAACTAACTTTTGTTGGGGCCAACTTCACATTAGTAGCCAGACCAACTGCTTGCAGCAATTGAACTGTCATCCAGGTTAAATCGATTTCCCACCATTCCAGCCCATGACGAGCTGAGTATTGAAAAGCATGATGGTTATTATGCCAGCCTTCACCGAAAACTAGTACGGCTACCCACCAGCAATTAGTCGAGCGATCGCCAGAATCATAGCTCCGATAGCCAAATTTATGAGTGGCGCTGTTCACCAACCAAGTGCAGTGGTAAACCCAGACAATGCGAACAAAAATGCCCCAAATCACAAACGGCCAGCCACCCAGAAGCAAAAGCAATACACCCAGAGCAACCTGGATTAAAATGAAATATTTTTCTAAAAACTGATAAACTGGGTCTTCGGCAATGTCTTTGGTGAAACGAGGAACATCAGCGTGAGCGGGACAGTAGTGAATCAGCCAATCCATGTGGCTCCACCAGAAGCCTTTATTAGAATCATGGGGATCGGCATCAGTATCAGAGTTTAAATGATGGATACGATGTGTCCCAATCCACTCAATCGGGCCTCCTTGACACGAGAGTGTGCCAAAGAACACCAGGAGATACTCTAGCCACTTGGGAGTTTGAAAACTGCGATGAGTAACAAGGCGGTGAAATCCGAGAGTAACTCCTAAGCCACCAGTTACCCAGTACAGCAAGAAACCTACACCAACTGCCGTCCAGCTAAAGTTACCAGGAACAAAGGCAAATAAAGCGCCGATGTGCAGTCCAATGAAAAACAGGGTATTGACCCAGTTAATTTGAGGTTTGGTTGAAGTAGCAATTGTCATGCAGTAACCTGAATTTGAATTTTCCAGCCTAGTCTGCGCGATCTAAAAATCCGCATATCTATAATTTAATTTTTTTTTGAACGAGGAACTGATGAACAGCTTAGAACAGCTGCGGCAAGCAGAACAGGCACTATTAGAAATTTTTTCTGGAATTGACACTCAGGTTAAGCATAATCTAAAACGAGTGCTGAATGCTTTTCGTAATCACCGTGTAGGCGCACACCACTTTGCTGGTGTAAGTGGCTATGGTCATGATGATTTAGGACGAGAAACTTTAGATAAAGTTTTTGCCGAAGTTATGGGTGCCGAAGCTGCGGCGGTGCGAGTGCAGTTTGTTTCGGGAACTCATGCGATCGCTTGTGCTTTGTTTGGTGTCCTCCGTCCTGGCGATGAAATGTTAGCAGTGGTCGGTTCTCCCTACGATACCCTTGAAGAAGTCATTGGTTTACGAGGTCAAGGTCAAGGCTCCCTGATTGAGTTTGGCATAAATTACCGCCAATTGGAGCTAACCCCACAAGGAACTATAGATTGGCAAGCTTTAAGTACGAGCGTGGCCCAAAACACTCGTTTAGTCTTAATTCAGCGCTCTTGTGGCTATTCTTGGCGACCTAGTTTATCAATTACTGATATTGAAAAAATCGTCCACTTAGTCAAACAGCAAAATCCGAACACTGTTTGCTTTGTAGATAACTGCTACGGCGAATTCATTGAAACAAAGGAACCCACAGCCGTAGGTGCTGATTTAATGGCGGGATCATTAATTAAAAATCCTGGTGGTACTATTGTCAGCGCTGGCGGTTATGTCGCTGGTCGCGCCGACTTAGTAGAAGCATCCGCCTGTCGCCTCACTGCTCCCGGTATCGGGAGTTATGGCGGTGCTACTTTTGACCAAAATCGCTTGCTGTTCCAAGGCTTATTTCTAGCGCCGCAAATGGTGGGAGAGGCGATGAAAGGGACTTATCTGACTGGTTATGTATTTGATCAACTCGGTTATCCAGTAAATCCGGCTCCCCTAGCTCCCCGTGGAGATGTAATTCAGGCGATTAAACTCGGTTCAGCCGAAAAGCTAATTGCTTTCTGTAAAGCCATCCAACAGCATTCTCCGATCGGTTCCTACTTAGACCCTGTTCCAGATGATATGCCGGGGTATGAGAGCCAAGTGGTGATGGCTGGGGGGACATTTATTGAAGGGAGTACTTTGGAATTATCAGCAGATGGGCCTTTGCGATCGCCTTATGTAGTTTATTGTCAGGGGGGAACTCATTGGACTCACGTGGCGATCGCTCTGGAAGCTGCGATCAATGCAGTTGGCAGTAATGGCAGACAGGAGAATGGTGAGTAATGAGCGATCGCCACAGCACAACTGCTACACGCCTCAATGTCTACATCCAAGGTCAAGGATTCCCAATTTTGGGCTTACATGGTCATCCTGGTACTGGTCGTAGTCTTTCTGTTTTTACCAATCATTTATCAAAACGCTACAAAACTTTTGCTCCAGATTTACGTGGATATGGCAAAAGTCGCTACAAGGGCAATTTTGACATGAATGACCATCTCACTGATTTAGAAGCGCTGCTAGACCGCTTAGAGATTGAAAAGTGCCTAGTATTGGGATGGTCACTTGGGGGCATTCTCGCAATGGAGTTGGCATTACGTTTACCAAAGCGCATTACTGGGCTGATTTTGGTGGCGACAGCCGCGAAACCCCGTGGTAGTCATCCGAGCATTACTTGGCAAGATAATTTATATACTGGCGTTGCTGGGCTATTGAACTATATAAAACCGAGTTGGCAATGGAATATTGAAACTTTTGGTAAGCGATCGCTTTTCCGCTACCTAATCCAACAACATACGTCTATCACTTACAATTACATCGCCAAGGAAGCAGTACCAGCCTATTTGCAAACCTCTCCTGCTGCGACTCGCGCCCTCTATAGCGCAATTCAATCAGGATACAATCGGCTTCTAGATTTGCCACAAATACAATGTCCTAGTTTAGTACTGGCTGGCGAACAAGACCGCCACATTACATCTGATTCCAGCTTAGAAACTGCTCGAAACCTCAATAATTCTCAGTGGCAATGCTATCCCAACACTGCCCATCTTTTCCCGTGGGAAGTTCCCCAGCAGGTGCTGAATGATATTGACCGTTGGCTCGAAGTTCATCCAGAGGTAATTAGTAGTGAATTGAGCAAATAATTCGTAATTAGAACTCGAAATTACGAATTACGAATTACGAATTACGAATTATGTTGACTCTGGCCTAAATTAAATCTGACCGCCAAAGGCAGGCTGTACTTTGCGGTCAAATCTTTCCCCCAAGTCTTCAGCAATTGTTAAGGTATTAGGTTTGCAGCGCTTGACATTCACAATGATTCCCGTAGCTCCTTCAAGCTCCAAATCTTCTATGTATCCAATGCTAGAGAATCTTGCATCAGAAGAACTTAGAAATGGCCCGAAGTAGTACGTGCAACGGGGATTTTGAGTTACAATCTCTACCCACCAAGCCAAGCCGATATAGTCGAATGTGTTAATTAACACTTCCTTGAGGTTATGCCAAATGGTTTTCATGGTTTTCGCCAATTTATAAACGTCTACAGGCTGTTAAACGATATGGTGCTTTATTATCTTTTACATTTCTTTATATTCTTTATACTCTGTTACTGTTATTTTTCAAAGAGAATTTTTGCAATTTATCTAAGTGGAGCGTATTTAGCGATCGCTGGCGATAAATTTCATAAAGCGCCATACCCGCCGCTACGGAAGCATTGAGGCTGGGAGTCTTACCCTGGAGAGGAATCGATACTAAAAAATCACAAGAGCGTTGAGTTAACATACTTAGACCTTCACCTTCTGAGCCGATTACCAAAACGATTGGGCCAGTGAAATTGACTGTATGCACAGGTTCGCTGCCACTTGCAGCAGTACCGTAAATCCAAAAGCCAGCTTCTTTTAATTCTTCTAAGGAGCGGCTGAGGTTGACAACTCTAGCTACAGCAAAATTTTCTAAAGCGCCTGCTGCCACTTTCATGACAGTGGAAGTGATTCCAGATGCCCTTCTTTGGGGAATCACCAATCCTTGAGCGCCTATTGCTTCGGCAGTGCGAATAATTGCTCCCAAGTTGTGGGGATCAGTAATTCCGTCAGCCACGACAATTACGGCATCGGTTACAGATTTGCACTGCTCAATTAGATCGGGCAATTCGGTGTAAGCGTAGGGAGCAATTTGTGCTGCCACACCTTGGTGATTAGCGCCGTTGGTGAGATAGTCTAAACGCTTGGGTTCAACTTCATCAATAACTGTGCCATTTTCCTTTGCTTGCAAGAGAAAATGGTGAAAGCTGGGATCGTACCGCAGACGGGTAGTAATCCATAGACGGTTGAGATTGCGCTGATTTTGCAATGCACTCAATACTGGATGACGACCGTAGATGAGATCGTTATCTTCTTCTGTAGATTGTGTAGATGTAGATACAGATGGCTGGGAGAAGTTATTATTTCTTTGCCGGGAGTTGCCATAACTGGCGTTGCTATCTATTTTCCTGGGATTGCGATTCGGATTAACAACAGAGATGGTGTTGCCATCTACTTTTCTGGGATTGCGAGTCGGATTCTCAACAGAGATGGGGTTGCTATCTACTTTCCTGGGGTTGCGAGTTGGATTAGCAACAGATATGGGGTTGCTATCTATTTTCCTGGGATTGCGAGTCGGATTGGCAACAGAGATGGGGTTGCTATCTACTTTCCTGGGATTGCGAGCCGGATTAGTAACAACACGTTTACCTTTAATTTTTACGGGTTGTCCACGATTTGGTTCGCTAGAAGTCTTGACTTTTCTGGGTTTATCCTGCATTGGAGTTATGAATATAGCGTATGGTTGATCGTTCCGATTACCTCAATTTTTTGAACCTAATCTAGTGTTGTGGCTACTGCGAAATTGAGTTTTCACTCTTTTTCTAGATGAAGTATTTGCAACAGTTCGGTTAGACGTTGGTAATCGGTGATATATAAGTAGCCTATTAAAGTTTCTAGACTAGTTGCCTGTTGATAAATTTCGGGATTAAGTCGCTTAGGGCGTCCTGTTGCGGCGTTTCTACCCCGTCGGACAATTTCTAATTCGTTATCCCTGAGATGAGGAATTAGCGATCGCAAATGTAGCGCTTGTGTTTCTGCTCTTACCTGCTCCACTACCAGACGATGGTAAATTCCTGACCGCTGCAATGGCAGCAGATAGAACATTCTAACATACAACTCATAAATTGCATCCCCCAAATATGCTAAAGCACTAGGAGAAATTTGTTGCACTTGTGAGAGGGAAATCTGTTGGAATAGCCCTGTGGTTGCCAAGAGTGCTTGAGTCCAAGACAAACTCTGTTTAGAAGTTTCATCTTGTCCATCTAATAGCTCTTCCTCCTGTGACTTCACAAATAAATCATTCCTTTACTGGCTCTATTTGGCGGGCATTGTTCCCAAAGACTGAATTTTTCGGAAGTATGCCATGATAGTATACTTAGCATAATCAATACTATCAAAATTACTTCCTAATTTCATCTTTTTGATTGAGAGTTGGCATTTTAAATCACCCTGATGTCAACATCTATAAACCAAATTTCGCCTACTTCTTGTGGTCTGTGTCTAAGATAGGGTAAAATTTGAACATCAAATTCACCCTTTCTTTTGGTAAGCTAATCGGCATTTAAGTTGCATAAAAGCAGGGCTGAAGCCCTTACTACAAGCGAATCATTCTGGAAAAATGAATGACGATTAGCTTAGCATTGCCATACTTACTTAGTAAGCGACAACTTTTAACTATACAGTATCGAGTCAAGTCTATCTATAAACAAATCTGCTGGCTTTGTATTTCTTACAAATATTTCAGACTTGATTATTTATCCAATATTCTAGCCGACAATTACATACCCAAGAGTTGGGTGTTTATATCTTTAGTTATTACTCAACTTTAAACATAATAGCTCAACTGGCTTGATGCCTCTCTCACAAGGAGAGAGGTTTTTTGCCAGAAGTTTTAAAAATTAAGCTATCCAATATTGAATCTGGATAGCTAAATTTAACTCTCAGGTCTAGCAATCAAGACTACTTGACGTTTTCTAGAGCCTCTTCGACTGATTTTTGCAGGGAGAGAAACTTCTCTAGGCGAACAAGCTTGACCGTTTGAGTTACGCGGGCATTCGTGACGATTTGCAACGTGCCATCAGCAGTTTGAGCTTGCTTGGCTAGCTGCACCAAAGCACCCAAGCCAGAACTATCAACAAAGTCAATTTGTGAGAGATCCAAGATAATGTGCTTAGGGCCTTCGTCTATCTTGCTGCCAAGTGTCTTGCGAAATGTCGGCTCAGAAAAAGCATCTAACAAACCTGTGAGGCGGAATAGCTGACAGTTATCCCGGACTTCGCGAGTACCCCTCAGGCTAACGGTTAGATTCAGTGGCTCAGCAATAATTCCCTCCTCATGAGTTAAAGTGAACGCTCAAGTATAGATGGTTTTTGAGCAAATTGTCTACAATCTGTTGGAATAGGGCATTGGGCATTGGGTATTGTCCCTAGTCACCCATTTGCATTTTGCTATTTTTATTTAATCCCAGATCCGACAACTTGACTCTTGCTTTTTGCGCCAATTCCAAATTAAAAATGCATAGTTCAAAAAGAAATCTTTCATTTTGAATTTTGAATTTTTAATTTTGAATTCCCCGTTCGCGTAGCGTCCCGTAGGGAAGGGGTTGACGTGCTGTTCGCATGGATTGAACGAATTGCTCAAACAAGTAATCAGCATCGTGGGGGCCAGGACTGGCTTCTGGGTGATACTGTACGGAGAACACAGGTAGAGATTTGTGCCGTACTCCGGCAATGGTGCGATCGTTTAAGTTTAGGTGGCTAATTTCCACAACTGCCGTAGGTAAAGAATCTGGGTCAATAGCAAAACTATGGTTTTGGCTAGTAATTTCTACCCGTTGTTGTAAACCGGCGGGCTGATTCAAACCACGATGACCAAATTTGAGTTTATAGGTTTCTGCCCCTAGTGCATGACCTAAAATTTGGTGTCCCATACAAATACCAAAAATCGGTTTTTGACTTAACAGGAGTGCTTTGGCAGTTGCAATCCCTTCGGTGACGGCAGCAGGGTCGCCAGGCCCGTTAGAAAGAAACACACCATCTGGATTGTAGTTGAGGATTTCCTCTGGTGGTGTATCAGCAGGTACAACAATTACCCGACAACCATAACTTACTAAGCGACGCAAAATATTACGTTTTACGCCAAAGTCAAGGGCAACAACGGTGAAGGCTTCCCCAAGATTTTCCGCAGTTTCAGCGTTGAATTCCCAAGCTGGAATTGTGGGATCAGACCATTCATAAGCTGTTGAGGTGGTGACTTCACGAGCCAGATTCAACCCTGCCATGTTGGGGGCTGCTAGTACCTGCTCTAGCAATTCCCCTTCATCGAGAATGGTTGTAGAAATGCCACCGTTCATTGCTCCGAACATCCGAATTTTGCGGGTGAGGGCGCGGGTATCGATGCCGTAGATCCCCGGTACTTGGTTTTGTTTGAGGTAATCTGGTAAAGATTGTGTCGATCGCCAGTTACTCGGACGCTGACAAATATTTCGGGCGATCGCACCCCGCACTTTGGGACCATCTGATTCTTCATCTTCAGGATTAACGCCAGTATTCCCCAATTCAGGATAGGTAAAAATGACAATCTGACCGAGGTAACTAGGGTCAGTCAAGACTTCTTGATAGCCTGTCATGCCAGTGTTAAACACCACTTCTCCGATCGCGGTTCCCGTCGCACCGAAAGACCAACCGCGATAAGTGGTTCCATCTGCTAGGACAAGTAAAGCTGGTATTGAGTCAGTCAGGGGCATAGTAGATTGGGGATTGGGGATTGGGCATTAGGAGTGCTGAGTTAGGAGAGACGCGATTAATCGCGTCTGTACAAGAGTTAGGAGTTTTGTTTATCTCCTTGTCCCCTTGTCTCCCTCATCTTTCCCAATGCCCCATACTGCGATTGTTAATTATCCCATGAGTTGAGCAATTGGGATTTTTTCGGATAGTTAATTAAAATTAAAAGGGAATTAAAGTAGCGGGAGTAGATTTGCCAAAGCTTAGGCAGTTAAAATTAATTATGCTTGAGTCTTTTTTATCCCGTACAACCCTAATTTTTGTATCAAGCGCTCTAGCGGTTTTGTGTGTTGCCTGTAGTGAAGACAAACTAAATATTGCTGCTGGTGGAAATGAGCAACCCACGCCAATTGGGGATCTAGTACCAGTACAGCCTACCGTTAAACCAGTAAGACCAGCACCTACCCCAGAAACGCAGCCGCTAGATCCGTTTGAAAGTGAACCAAGTCTTTTTGAGATTGGACGAGACAAAGCTGTTGGCGCTTGGAGTATTAGCCAATCGGCTCAATCTCCAGATGATTGGAAATTGGTGGCGAGTCAGTATCAGGAGGCGATCGCGCTGATGCAAAAAATACGGCGACAAAGCCCAGAATTTGCGATCGCTCAAACCAAAATCACGGAATATCGCCGCCAAGTTAAATATGCCCAAAGACAAGCTAATCCTCGTCCTATTGGAGTTAGAGAACCTCATAAAATAGTAGTAGTTGTTCCCCAGAGAGAAACCACACCAAAGTTCACTTTACCTCCACGAGAAACAAAACCGTTATCACCAGAGCCAGGTTTGCCGTCATCAGCAGTGGTGATTCCCGATGAAGCAGTATTTACAGCGCCGATTAAAAGGCGAATTGGTGGTACGCCAATTGTGGAAGTCACCTTCAACGATCAGCAACAATTTGAGATGATTCTGGATACGGGAGCAAGTGGTACTGTCATTACCCAACAGATGGCTGATGCTTTGGGAATCATCACAGTGGGAAAAGCTAAGGCAAACACCGCGAGTTCCAGAGCGGTAGAATTTCCTGTGGGCTATGTTAATTCGATGGCAGTTGGCGGGGTAATAGTGAATAAAATACCAGTAGCGATCGCTGGGGCGGAACTAGAAACTGGACTTTTAGGACATGACTTTTTTGGTAACTACGATGTCACCATCAAACGTGATGTGGTAGAATTCCGCCCGCAATTGCGATCGCAAATCAATTCCCCAGAAACTTCACTAACTCCTCCAATTTCGTCCAAGCAGCCCCACTTTGTAGGATATCCTTAGCGATTTTAATACCCTGTGCGTGATCGAGAAATGCGATCGCCCCTGCTACTTGCAGCGCCAGCGAAGCATTTAAGGCAACTGCGTCCTGTTGCGCCTGAGTCCCCTTACCTTGGAGTACCGCCTTGAGAATCAGTGCATTTTCTTGGACATCTCCACCCCGAAGCATACCTATAGAAGCAGGTGTTAAATCCAAATCTAGGGGATTAATAGTCGTTAACTGTACTTCTCCGTTTGATAACACCGCTAAGTCAGTTAAATCTCCTAACCCAGCCTCATCAAGTTTTTCTCGCCCATGCAGCACAATCGCCTTTTCCTTGCCCAAATTTTGTAAAGCTTCGGCAACAGTTGCCAAAAGTTTGGGAGTAAATAAGCCCACAACTTGCCCAGTTGGACGCAAGGGATTTACTAAGGGCCCAAGCAAATTAAAAATTGTTCGCACTTTCAAAGTCCGCCGTAATGATGCAACCGCCTTAAGTGCTGGATGCCAACCAGGGGCAAACAAGAAAGTGATCCCCACTTCTGGTAGTGCTGCTTGCACTTTTTCACTAGAGGCACTCAAGTTTACACCCAAAGTTTCCAATACATCTGCACTTCCTGTAAGACTTGACGCTGAACGATTGCCGTGTTTAGCCACAGGTACGCCATAAGCTGCGGCAACAAATGCAACTGCTGTAGAGATATTAAAGGTTGATGAACCATCTCCACCAGTGCCACAGGTGTCAATTAGGGGGATTGGGGATAGGGTGGATTCTTGCCCATTCCCCAGTTTTGATTGAGATTGTAATACTTCAGCCATGCCGGTTAACTCGTCGGCAGAAATGCCTCTAAAGTTCAGCGCTGTTAATATAGCCCCTGATAACTCTGGGGGAACCGCTTCACTGAGCCAACCTTGCATCAATTCAGCAGATTGAGTACGAGATAAGGATTGGCCATCGATTAATTGTTGCAGCAGGAGATACCAGCTACCAGAGGATTCTTGAACAGGGATTGGGAAAGTTGTCATAGCTAAGGTTTGTATGTTGTAGCTATATCGAGAGCTATGGGAGTTATCCTACCGGAAAATTGGAAGCTATCAAAGTTATGTTTAAATATCAAGGCTTAATTGCAAAGCCGGATTAGCAAGGTTATGATTTTGTGCTTTATTTTCCAAATAAAGTTTAACTTCGTAATTAGTAATGAATAGCTCTTTTCCCTTAGCAGCACCACTCTGCTTGTAGTTATTCATCCCATATTGTAATTCCCACTCTGAAATATTAGCCCATTGAAAATTTTCTAGAATTTCTGTTGAGTTGTCGTAGGTAATTAGCCAGCGATGATGACATTGTTGCAAAAGTTCAGCAAATCTCTGATGTTCAAATGAGGTGTGCAAGTCACCCCTTTTACCATATAGCTTTGATTTTGTAGCACTAAAATATGGTGGATCTAAAAATAAAAATACATCTTTTCCTTCTGATTCTAATAAGTGGCTGTAATCCAAATTAGTAATCTGGACATTTTCTGATAGAATGTTTTCTAATTTTTCTAATCGTTCTATTGAAGAATCAGTAAATCTTTTATGAAAAGCTTCTGGGGAAAAGCCACCTGATTCTACGGTTCCAGAAAAAGTAATTCTATTCAGGACGAAAAAGCGGACTGCTCTATCTAAATCAGATAAATTATTGACATCTACACTAGTCAATTCTGTAAAAAGTAATTTACCATCTGTATATTTGACTTTAATATGTCGAATTTCTTTAACTAACTGAGCTAGCTCGGATTGAGCAACTTTCCAGAATAAGAAGAGTTCGCGGTTTAAATCGTTAATCCAAACTTTGATATCAGGAAATTTTTGTCTTAAATAAATGAATACTGAACCACCACCTACAAAAGGTTCTCGAAATTCCGAAAAGCTTTCTGGTAAATATCCAATTATTTGATTTATTGCTTTCGACTTACCACCAGGATATCGGAGAGGGCTTTTGAACATAAATGTAAATCGTCACACTTGGGGTAATAACAAACGTCAAATACCTTCCGTAGCATAACCGAGGTTAATGCTTCCAGCATGACTTCGGAAACGTTGGCGAGCGGCTTCTTTTTCTGTTTCAGTTTGCGAGTTTTCACCTCTTAGAGAACCATATTTCTGTTCTATGGAAGTAGCTACCAATTCTGCAAGAGATACACCTGCAACCTCGGCTTGCTGCTGCAATGCCGCGTAAACTTCATCACTTAATTCCAAGCTTAAAACTTGACTCACTGCACTACACCTCAGCTACTATATGTAATTATGAATCTCATATTAGCTTAGTTTCTTGACGATATATAACCTTTTAATTATTTCAATAATTACACAAAAATACTATTTAACTATCTGTAAAATAGTCTGAATCTATCTTTTTGATTTCATAAACCGATACTGTTGATACACCTACATTATTATCAATCATCAATTGTGCTAATTCTTGTCCATCTATTAATACAACTTTTATATCTATGTCAGCGACATAATTCTTTGCATCTTGAGTAAAGTTAGAAGTGGTAATAAACACTCCTTTTTTTGCTCTTTGACCATATAATGCACCAACAAACTTCTGTATTTCTGGTCTGCCTATAACATTAGCGTCCCATCTTTTAGCTTGGATATAAACAACATCTAATCCTAATTTATCTTCTTTAATTATACCATCAATTCCACCATCACGACTTTTACCAATTGCTTTACCTGCATCACGCCTTGAACCTCCATAACCCATTTTAATAAGTAAATCAATCACGAGTATTTCAAAAAAATCTGACGAGATAGTTTTAATCCGATTAATTAAATCTATTTCCAATTCCTTGCGGATTTTTTGATATCCTAATTCTATAGATTCTTGAGGAGTTTTTTCTGATATTTCATCAAACTCTAAACTAGGCTTATCAGCTTGTTTTTTGGAACTCTTGAAGTTAATAAATTCAGAAAACTGACCAAGAAATTGAACATCTATCTCTTCTAGAGATTGTCTAGCTACGTTTATACCTTGTTCTGTAATTTCAAAATAACCTCTTTTTGGGGTTGCTAATAACCCTGCTTTTTTTAAGTATGTTCTTGCCCATCCTACCCGATTATCAAATAATGGTTGTTGACCACTAGGTAATAATTCTTTTCGTTCGTCTTCACTTAAATTAAACTGGTCGGCTAAAGTTCCAATGGCTTCTCTCATGGAGTGTTCTTGACCATCAAGTGCATATTTAAGCAACGGAAGCATTATCTTTTGATAATCAGGTATTGCCATTTTTATCTATCTAAAAGTTTACAGACATGAGACTATAGGCATTTTTAACATCCTTCTCAGAAAATTGGTGAAAAATAAGTTAAGCGATCGCAAACCTGCTAAGGGACTTCCAACAAATAAATTATCCAATCTTGTGGGGTGGGCAACATGAGCGCCCACCCCACAAGGCGGGCAAGATGCCCACCCCACAAAGAATAGTTGAGTATTTTTTGATTTGGAAGTCCCTAAAATAAAAGTACGTACTCGTAATATATAATCGCTAACTAAATTCTGTCTTGAGTTATGTTGCAATTTCGTAAAAGTCTGTTACATTACTTTACAGGCAGTTATAACTGTTACAACATAAAAGCTCGGAGTATTATTTATGGCAGACGTTAAGAAGACTACGCCTTCAGTTTCAGAAGATCCTAATGCTTTGCGCTGGGGTTTCACTCCTCAGAGCGAAAACTGGAACGGTCGTTTTGCAATGATTGGTTTTTTATCTGCTGTTGCACTTGAAGTATTTTCCGGTCAAGGAATTTTACACTTCTGGGGCATTCTCTAAATTTAAACGTTTTTACCTTCATTAGATTATGAGGCAAGGCGGGGATTGGCAAAATTGTCTGCCTTGCCTCGTAATCTCAAGAATTAGAAAACTTGCCAGCACTTACCGTGATGACCGAAATATCACACGCCCTGGAGATTCTTCTTGGTTAATTCGCGCATACACTCGAAGACAAGTTAAGACTTCGCCAGGAATACCACCACAGTCTAGTTGTAAGTCATCTTTAGATAAAGCACAGATATCTGCATAAAGTCCCGATAATTGGCGAATTCTCACTTCATTACCTGCATTAATCGCTTCATCAGCGACTTTCTTCAGGATACGCCGTGATTCATGTTGTAGCTTTCCCCACCAAGAATAGCGTTCAGCTGGTGGTACGAATACCAGGGAATGTATCGCCTCGTCCATGTCAATCCAGGTACGGAGAATTGACAGGGGATCAGTGTTTTTCTCTGCTTTTTGGGTGCGTTGGAAGCGATCGCTTAAAGCATCAATATACTGATCGCGCTGTTCTGGTTTTGAGTGTAAGGAAATGACATCGAAGCTAAAAACGCTCTTTAAAGCATGATGTAAATCTGGGTCTATTTCAATAAAATTCATATATAAAAATAGAAATGCTGCTGGTAAATCAGATGCATTTCCTTGAGTAACTAGTGGATTTGAAAGTGCTTGTTGATATAAGGTCAATCCCTGAGTTTGAACAGTACCACTAAGACCGGGATAGATAATTTCATCACGAATAAAAGGAAGCTGAAAGAGATTAGAATTATCTGCGATCGCACCAACTTCTTGAGCTAAATCTAAGGTGCGCTGTTGCCAAGATGCAGCCAAATCTTCTGGAACTCGCAGCAGTTTACGTTGAATCTCGTTCCATAAATCTGAGTCTGTTTGGCTTTGCAGTTGGGAATTACCCAGATAATAACTAAGTTCTGAGTCAGAATTAAAAGCTTCTCGGAGGTGATTTAGTTTTAACTCATCTGGTGGATTTTCATAACCAATATTTTGCTGTGGGGGTTCAGGTTGTAAGAGGTTATGAAGTTCTTGCAGCACCTCATCACATATTTTAGATCCTGGATCTAATGGTAATTCTGTGCGAGCCTGATTTAAACTAGCCTCTAGTCCATACAAACTAAATCGCAGTAACCGGGCTAATTCAGAGTTTTCTATCTCTAATAATTGACGCAAGTGCTGCATGAATCTCACCTCTAAATATTACCTGTATGCGACTCATAACGAATAAAACTTAGCAAATCTCTGTGTACCTTTGCGTTTACTTTGCGCCCCTTTACGTTGAAAAAATTAAGATTTTAAACGCATAGGTACGCAAAGGTTAGTGCAGAGGAACGCAGAGTTTAAGGGACTTCCAAGAAATAAATTATCCAATCTTGTGGGGTGGGCATCTTGCCCGCCTTGGGCTGTGGGCGGGCAAGATGCCCACCCCACAAAGAATAGTTGAGTATTTTTTTATTTGGAAGTCCCTAATGCGAGAGTTAATGTATGCCGCAAAAGGGATCGCGTTCTTTATCAACTTCATTAGGTTGTAACTCTAATTCAGCACGGTAAACACATCCTTCTTGTTTGAGGCATTCTTGATTTTGTGATGTCCAGTAAGGGACTTCACCAGCATGCATCCTTAGAATACCTTGATCGTCAAGAGTTACACGATATTGGCAAGGGTAATCTGTGGTTACATCTGGTTTGCTGAGTGCGCCAATTCTGATCCATTTTTTGCTGTTGGTTTCAGCATCTGTTTGATAAACATAGAAGGTGTGCTGTCCAGTTTGCGGGAAGGGAGGTAAGGGATTACTAATTAACCCGATTCCTGGTTGCGTCACTCCATCGCGCAAATAGTGAAATTTGTGAAAGGTTTTACTACCATCATTTCCTACTTCAAATACAAGATGATAGGCATCTGGTTGATCGACGGTTGCTGACTCAATCACATTGACGGCAATATCACCATCATTCAAGTCTTTATTTAAGCCTTCTACAGCAATATTCCAGTTCAATTTACCATCTGTAAATAACTCTGAAGCTTCTGAAACTACCGATTCTAAATCAATGCCAGAAATGTCTATTAAATAGTGGGGGCTTCCCTGACAAAGTAATACGTTAAATTCGAGGGTTTGGTCAATTTCAAACTGGACTTTTATTTTTTTCAGAAACTCTGATTCTTGGATATCCAGTTGATTCATCAGGTTTTTGCCGTCAAAGCTTCCCCAAAGTCGTAAATCTCCTTCTTCGTAATCTTGACGGTAGATAATGTTAGTTAATTGTATGCCTTGCCAATGAGTCCGAACTTTGGCGACAGTTTCCCAAGGTGCGAGTTGATAGAGTTCTTGTCCAGCTTTGAATATAGTTAGTAAATCGTTACTTTGGGTTTTGCGTTTGAAGTTGCAGGGCAAATAATAAAACAGATTTTTAACATCAATTTCTAGCTGGTTAGCTCCCTTACGCAGCAAGCTTTTAGACTCTTCTGGATCGAATCTTAATCTTCGCAGCTTTTCCGCATAGCAAGCACCGGCTGAGGTGGCTAATTTAGTAAATTCCAACACAAAGGTAATCCGTTCTGGATTCCAGACAAAATAGGGAGACTTACTAAATTCTTGGTAAATCTGGCGCTGTACTATGTCTAAATTACAAGTTTTACCAGACAAAATTAACCAATCAACTTTTTGGGAATTCCAAGAATCTTTGGTGATATCATCGGGACGCAAACGACTTTCCATTAATCCTTTAGCAATGCCGATCGCTTCTTTAATTCCCGAAGCGGCGGCTCGTTCAAATTGCTGGTTATCTAGGGTGATGCAGATGTTATCTGGATCTTTAACTTGCATTTTAACGGCGCTTTGGGTAAGCAATTCCGAAATTTGCTGCTCAGAAAGTGTGAAGGTTAACAGAGAATTCTCTGCTGGTGGCTTTTGCCCAAGTTTAAGTTTAGCTGCTTCGGCATGATCCCAGAGAATATAAAAAGATTGCAAGCGTTGGGGTGCTTGTTGCCAACGGGTAGGTAATACTTTCTCGGCAGTATCTAGGGCATCTTTGTAAGCGATATCACCTTCAGGATTCTCCCTATCTAAACATTTTAAAAGACTACCAGTTTTGAATTTACCTTGTTCTAAAAAGCGCTCGTTTAATTCAGAGTTAATTAAATCTTCTAGCTTTTCGTTTTCAATACCACCTGTTGTTACTGCTGTCAATAAAAAGTCTGCGATCGCAACTTTTAATAATCTAAAAATTCGCAGTGTAATTAACTCACCGCCAAGCTGTAAATGACCAGATGAACCTAATAGTTTGGGGGTTAGTTTATAGTAACGTCCACCTAAACCTCGGTCTTCATAATCAGCAAAGGCTGGGGTTTTATCTTCTAAAGTCAGTTCAATTAAAGCTAAGTCTGTGGTTCCCCCACCGATATCCAAGACGAGAACATTTTGTGACCATTTGTTTCCGGCTTGGCGACAACGAGTTTTGAATGACTCAATACCAATGTTGAGATTACCGCCAAATTCTCGCCATAAAAAGAATATCGCCACGGAAACGGCTTCATCATAAGCAGTTTGTACATCGTCGATCCCCAATTGCTCAACTAATTCCCTAACTTCCTTACGAACAACTGGTGGAGCGACTGTAGGGTAGGTGACAACTGCTGTTAAAAAATCTCCTTCCGAAAATCTGCGTCGTGCGTGTTGGCGGTAGTCTTCAGTTAACTCGATTAAATGCGCCCAAGCAGATTGAATCAGTTGATTTGCGGTGATTGTTTCTTCTTCACCATCCAAAATAACTGAAAACGATCGCTCCTGGCCAAAATAGCGTTTTGGTGAATGGTGAAACCTGCTGATAATTTCCTTTAAAGAACCGCTTGTACCTTGAGCGATCGCTTTTTTTCGGTTATCTCTAGCTTCCCTACCCATCCGCAATTTTAAGTTTCCTAAGTACGAGATTTCCGACTCGCTGGGAATTTCCGTATCGCGGCGATCGATATCCAGCACAACTGGGATCAGATTTTGCGACTCTAGGGTAGGAACGCGGAAAACCTCATGATAAATTTGGTAAAGTTTTTTGCTGACAGCACGGCGGAATCTCTCGCTGTTTCCTAAAGAAAGTTCAATTTGGCGAATTGCTTCCAAAAATCGCTCTTTATTGTCACTTTCAAAGACTTCACTCAATCGGCTGGGTTCTATCTCCAGATTTTTGCTAATTTCTGCGATAAACTTTTCCCAATCATCAGCGCTGACATCTGGTAAAGCTACAGAAGCGGGAGAACTTAGCCATTGTGATAAGCGATCGCGCAACCGCATTTCTTGTTCTTTGGGTAAAATTTCTGCGATCGGTACTTCAATTGGATCGAAAAGTGTGACTGTCGAATTCGACGTACCAAAATCTAAAGCAAACCATCCTGGAAATCTTTTTTGTTGTTTCTCGCTTGGTTCGCGATCGGTATAGTTGTTCAATTTAAAAGGGTTCATTATAGTATCAAATGATTCTGTTGAGCGATCGCTTTTTTATCTAGGGCGATGCCTACGCTTTTATATGAAAAAGCGTAGGCATCGCTATGAAAATTGCAGCAGTTACTAAGTTGATATTGAAGATTCTTGCTCACTTGCAAGTCTTATTTGTTCGACTTGTTCGATAGTTAAATTAAGTATCCTCGCAACCTCTTCTATCGGAATACCATAAGCTAAACACCGAGGTATAAGTTCACGTTTTGCTAGTTCTTGCCCTTCTTGTAGTCCTTGTTGTATTCCTTCTTGTAGTCCTTGTTTTAGTCCTTCTTCTTTAGCTTCTCGATAAACCCTAGTTTCTTGTAACTTAATTTCAAACATTGCCTCTACCTCTTCACGGCTTAAGTTTACAAATTTATAACCAGTAATTGTTGTGATTACTCAGCTGCGAGTCTTACTTGTTCGATGGTTAAATTAAGTGATTGGGCAACCTCTTGCATCGACATACCAAGAGCTAAGAATTGAGGGACAACTTCAAGTTTTGCTTGTTCTCGCCCTTGTTGTAATCCTTGCTGTAATCCCTGTTCTCGTCCTAGTTGTATTCCTTGTTCTAATCCTTGTTCTAATCCTTGTTCTCGCCCTATTTCTACTCCTTGTTCTAGTCCCTCTTGTTTAGCTTCTTGATAAACCCTAGTTTCTTCTAACTTAACTCCTAACATTGCCTCTACCTCTTCACGACTTAAGTTTGCGAATTTATAAACTGCAATTGTTGTGATTACATCTATTATCTCCTTCTTAGCCAAGACAGTTATCTGTTCTTGTTGCACCCGCTCAATTAAACGTTTCGCTTCTTGCACCATTTGAGTCTCTGAGGCAATAGTCAACTGCATCAAACTGATACCTAGTCTTTGCTCATCAGGACTACCTAACTCATCTAAATAAATCCGTTGTACTTGGGAACTGTTCAGTAGCGATCTGTGAATAGTGGTTTTTTCCGGTTCCAAGCTGCGAGACTGTAAAATAATTACTCCGTACCAGTCATCGTAAAGCGACGGGTTACGATACATATACAGCATGGATTCTGAGAAAAATCGATGGTACAGTAACTCATCCTTTTGGAATTGTACCTCAGCAAAAAAGATTGTTTGAGATGTTGCATCCGGTGGAGGTAAAAATACCCCATCAATCCGAAATGTTGGCTCTTTAACTTCAACTGATTCAAAGCGATAGCTACTAGCTTCAGGTGGTGGCTGTTCTACTAACTCGAAAAATAATCCGGGAACACGTTTAAAAATTGCATAAAAAATCGCATCACGTCTCACAAATATATCCTCATAACCGTAGCCGATCGCAATAAATTATTTTCTGAGTTAGCTTATCTCAAATCATCTAAATAAGAAACTGCGGCGATTTCGGAAATAATTTGCAACCAGGCAGGAATCTCGATCTCAGATGGCAATTCCCCAGCCGCTAAATATCTCAGCAAAGTTTCTTTTTTTGAAAGGTTTTGCAAACTAGGAATAATTTGATCCAAAATACCTTCTAGTTCGGAATTAATTTGCTGATTAACTTCGCTGACATACTGCACAAGATGGAGGCTGGCGCTAGCAGTAATTTCATCTCGCAGCCGCAGTACTAAAAGTTGGTGATTGCTCGATCTGGGTAATCCTTGGCTTTTCTCTGGTGCCCAATCAAATATTTGACCAACGTTGTGTTTATCGTCTTGACGTGCTAAAGGGAAAATAATTTCAGGTGCAACAGTTTTGTCTTTACTAGTAATTTCCGAGATAATTGCTTCTTTCCATTCGTTAGGATCGCATCCTAGTAATAATTTGTAAAATAGATCGGCATCTTCAAAACCAAATTTTTCTTCAATTTCTCGCTCCATTTCTGGATGGAAAAACACCTGCAATTGTTCGCGTTCTGGGGCGATATGATTTGACAATTGGTTTAACAAATCTACCACTGCTTGCTGGATGCGATCGCGGGCAAAATCTTCTACTTCTTTAACGGTTTTCTCAAATACTGGATAAAAATCATCGCTTTTAGTGGGAAGGGAAGTATTTACACGGTTTCCCCGGTCGAATAATTTACCGGCTGCACCCTTAGATTCTGCCAGAGCGATCGCGCCATTATTGGCTTTGTTAAAAAGTAAAGTCCACTGGTTCCAATTAAGGATTCTAAAGGTGAGTTCGTCTTTCACTACATCACTGACAACAACACCGCGCCGATCTTTGAGTGGTTCTTTCCCGATATCTTTTTGGAAATTTCTATAGATTTTATCTAAGCTTTCGACCACAAAACGCAATTCGATAAAAGCGGGACTATCGCCTGTGGGGATACCTTGCTCGTGAATTTCATCTATGATGTCTTTCAAGTGATCTTGTTGCTGATTAACCACGTCAGCCGCTCTTTTAGTATCTTCATGTAGTTGCTTCAAACCATGAGTAGCTACATGAGTTTGAATCAATTCCCGCAGCTTACTAAGTCCTCCATCTTGACTAAAGTAACCTAGCTGTCTGCCCAAATAGCTACGGGTATCAGATTCTATCAGCTTTTCACTTAATAGCTCCCATTTCTCTTGTAGCCGTTTAGACCGATCTAAATAATCAGGATAGTCTAAGTTAGCCAAAAACTCTGGTGAACCAGCTTTGACTTTACTAGAACGTTTTGCCAATTCAGCCAATCCCAACAGTGGCGATAGTAAAACGATACGGTCTTTTTGGGTTGTAAATGCTTCTGCACCGTCAATAGTAGTTTGCAGAACTTTGAGTTTTTGGAGAACCGTTTTTTCCTGTAAATGTTGACTATCTTCAATTAATTGGTCAAGTTCTCTTTCGCCACCCTCGCTATCTAAAGGTAGTTGATCGAAGCGACCCACACCAACGAGAATTAAATCTTTCAGGTCTTGTCCCGGTCGCTGCTGCTGCATCATGGTGAAAATTTTATTGGCGCGATCGCTCCCCGGAGATTTACCATTTAGCAATACCAAAATTGTCTGTACTTCTGCCAATTCCCGCAATGACAAAAAGGTATCCCTAGCACCCGAATTCGCAGCCCCCAATCCCGGAAAGTCAATGAGAATAAATTTCGCTGCGTCTGCAAAATCCCAAATTTCCCGTGAGATTTTCACATCAATATCGACGCGACGGATCAATGGGAAGCTATTTTGTAATAACTTTGTTGGTAGCCTCTGGGGTGGACTTGGTAATCGGATATGCGCCGGGGGTAAATCCTCAAATTTCAGAGTTTGGATTGCCATTGGCTGCTCGACTAGCTGTAGCCCCTCACGGGCGGTGGTAGCATCAATTTGGTAGTGTCCACCACACATAACTTCCCCATAAGCTTGATAAGCCCGCAGGAATAGTACCAACTCTCGAAGTAAATAACGTAGCTCTAAATTGTTACTACTATTCCATGCTTCTTCACACCAGCTAATAATATCTTTGCCAGAGTTGAGTTTCGATACTGGTATAGGAGGAAGCCCTGCTGCTGTGGTTCGTTTATTAGCTTCTCCTAGCATGAATCGCAGACACTCATGTACTCCCTCATGAGAAAGATACTCTACCGTAAAGTTACTTAATTGCGTCGTTGCAAAATCGTCTTGCGGGATAATATGTATGGCGGTAACATTACCTGTAGTGGGGTTTTCACTGACTGGCAAACCATCTGCATATCCAATTAGACTGCCTAAAAGTAAAGTTTTCCCACTACTAAATTCCCCCATCACCCCAATTTTCACGGGCGAAGTTGCCAGGTCTACAGTTTTCTGGGCAGCCGATCGCAAACGAAGCAGACAGTCATCAAGACTAGCTGGAACCCAATCTTCTTGTTTAGAAGGATACTGGGGCACAGAATCTATCTTTCGGAGGATGAATTCGCCGTACTCCTTAAAACGGCCTAGTTTATCTGGTTCCATAAAGTAGTTTCCGCCTAACATTAATTTCTGTGAGCTTTATAACATATAAAATGCGATTACCAGCCATTGTTGCAATGTGTTGATATCACATTTAGCATTTCTCTGATTTAATTTGCGATTTTGCTATAGCAATCCTAAATCATTCGTGAGATTTGTAAATTCTATTTTTGTTCTCTTTTCCTTACTGGTTCAGCATCACCGAGATTTTTACTAACTCAGATAGGATTGCTATATCAGGCGTTTTGAATGGTCAGGACAATTTTGAAAAATTGGGTTTTGTTGACAACAATAAAAAAGAATACATTCGTCATCATCCAGCATTACAAATAAATAAAGTTGGGTTTTATACCACTAATTGACTGAGGATTGCTTAGTATAGATGTGGTTATCAAACTCTTTTATACCCGTGATTTTAATCAAGCTATAGCAGTCCGTAAAAATAAATTAACCGCAGGGTGGCGCAGAGAACGCAGAGAGAGGAATCAGAGATTTTCACGACTCATTTAGGATTGCTATAGATCCATCAGCCAGATTCTAATTCATGCTGAATTTTTCTTGATGAAAAATCAATATTTATTTGGGGTGAAATTCTTGATTATTGTAAATTTCTTATAAAGACGTAAACGCTTCACAGAAAATCATATAGCTTCTGTGAAGCTAAATCAGGTTTTTCAGCAATGCAATTGCATAGTTAAGATGAATTTCTCAGTAATTTAAAGAAGAAACAAAGTCAAGCAAGTTCTCTGATATATAAATAGCTTAAATTTGCCAAAAAATGCTGAAGTTAATCTTAATGATAACTTCAGCATTTTTTCAATTTATTTACAGTAAAAGAGGAATTACCGCATATATAAAAATAAATAAAGTATTAAGATCGTAGCAGGTTGGCATAAACAAGATTATATCCATGTATTAACCATATTTTCAGCATATTACTTTAATAATTTAGGCAGAGCAGGTAGGTAAAAGTGTTTTCTAAAAAGGTGCAGAGCTACGTTAAACAAATCATCGTTGAAGAGGAAGAAAGACAACAGGATGAAAAGGTATTTTGTCAGCAAGCGGATACTGCTCCTCTGATGATTTGGATGTCTCGATGCAATGCACTTTACTGTTACTTCAATTCCAATTGGCTGGAATTTACTGGAACACATCTAACAACAGCCGTGTCTACATCTGCTCAAGAAGCGGAAATAGACAATATTTGGACTTGCAGCGTCCATCCAGAAGATAGACAGCGATGCGAAGATATCTATCTGAGTGCATTTGCGAGGCATGATTCCTTTCAGAGGCAATATCGTCTGCGTGGGGCTGATGGTGAATATTGCTGGATTTTAGATACAGCCGCGCCACGATTTGCACCAGATGGTAGCTTTGTTGGTTACATCGGTTATTGTATCGATTTAACAGAAGTACCGATAGGGATCGGCCAACCTTCCCTCACAGAAAGCTACTCGCCATCTAAAAATTCTTCTCGCCGCCTACGTAAAATTACAGATAGAGAACGGGCGACAGAGTTAGCAACAGCATTAGAACAACTGCAAGCTGAAATTAGCAAACGCCAAGCAGTTGAAGCACAGTTACGCCAAAAAACATCAGAATTTGCAGCGATTTTGCAAGTACTTCCTGATTTGTACTTTCGTCTTGATGCTGATGGAAGTATTCTGGATTACAAGCCAGGATTGATGCAGAATCTGCACATTCCACTAGGAGATTGTCAGGGCAAGAGTTTGCGAGAATGCTTACCGACTGCTGTAGGCGATCGCTTCCAGCAAGCAATAACTCAAGTAGTTGAAACTCAATATGAAGTCAGTTTTGAATATACTTTACCTTTACTAGAAGAAAATAATAATTTTGTAGTTAGGTTATTACCACTACCAGAGCAGCAAATCATAGTTCTGATCCGCGACACCAGCGACAACATCCAAGCAGCTTTAATAGAAAGTGATGCCAAGTTCCGCAGCATTGTAGAAAACGCCAATAACGTTATTTTTGCGTTGACACTTACAGGAATATTTTCTTACGTTTCTCCCAACTGGACTGAGATTTTTGGGCATGACCTTGCAGAGGTTGAAGGCAAATCTTTTATTCCCTTTATACATCCTGACGATGTGCATATTTGTACCGATTATTTCCAAAGAATTTTGACAACGAGTAAAAAACAAGACGCAATTGAATATCGAGTCAAACACAAAAATGGTACTTGGCGATGGCATACAAGTAACTCATCTGTGATCAGAGATGCCAATGGTAATGTTTTAAACTTCATTGGTATTT
>NZ_JABXKI010000016.1 GCF_017115095.1 Nostoc sp. NMS4
ATCGCCTAACCACAGTTGATCTGTCTACTCAATCCAGTTTATGGAAGATGGGCGAACCCCGAATTAACAAATGCGAACCCCGAATCAACAAATGCGTAGGCGTAGCCAACACTTCGGCTGCGCTCAGTGACCACCGTAGGCATCGCCATTAAGGAAGGGAGAAGAAGCAATTATTAACAGGACTTACGCAAAAACCCTCCTAAACTCTCATTTCTCCGTGAACTCTGTGTCCTCTGTGGTTCGTTTTCCGTTATTTGTGCGTAAGTCCTAATTAAGTGCAAGTTTAGGGAGAATTGGTAAGTCCTAAGTAGTAATGCCATAGAAGTCTTGCTGCAACAGCCCGCCACGGTCGCCAGTGTTGTGTTATTTCTTCTAGTTGTGCTGGTGTTGGGCGCGTCGCCAAGTTTTTGAGTTTTTGGAAAGCGATCGCGATCGCTAAATCACCTTTAGGAAAGACATCAGGACGTTGCAACGCCATTAACAAATAAATATCAACTGTCCAATCTCCGATACCTTTGAGACGCTTTAACTCAGTTCTGATCGCAGCTTCTTCCATTGTTTCCAGCTTGGTTAAATCAAGCTGACCAGTTGCGATAGACTGAGCCAATCCACGACAGTATAAAATCTTTTGCCGACTGAATCCAATTCCTTTTAATTGAACATCATCCAATGTCAGAAAATTTTCTGGTGTCAGAGTGACAATAACCCCAGATAATCGGCTAAATACAGCCCTTGCAGCCGCTACAGAAACTTGTTGTTCCAGAATTATGCACAGAAGCGTTGCAAAACCCGGTTCTCTTGACCATATCGGTGGAGTCCCCAGTGTTTCTAAAATCCGAGCCAAATCGCTGTCAAGATTGGCAAGCACCATTAAACCACGGCTCAAGCTTTCTTCAGTCAACGATTCTAGTTTAGGTGTTTGAGTCATGTTTGAGAAATTTCGATTCTTGTGTAAGCAGTTTTTGTTTGCGCTCAATTCCCCAGTGATAACCACCAAGACTGCCATCGCTCCGCAGCACACGATGACACGGTACAATCAGCGCGATCGGATTAGCACCACAAGCATTACCTACCGCGCGGACTGCTTGGGGTTTGTCAATATCACAGGCAATATCAGTATATGTACGTGTTTCACTGTAGGGAATTTTTTGTAATGCTTGCCAAACCTGTTTCTGAAATGCTGTCCCACGGACATCAAGTGGTAAATCGATATGGGTTGCATTTCCGGCAATAAAGTCGAGGATTGCTTGTATCCATTCCTTGTGTGTGCGATCGTCACGCACAATCTGCGCTTGGTGAAATTCTTGGTTTAAGATATGTTCAAGCTTGTCTGCTTCATCACCTAATTTTACGGCGCAGATACCCTTCTGTGTTGTTGCCACCAGCAAATATCCTAGTGGACATGGAGCGATCGCATAAACAATGTTGATTGTCTTTCCAGCTTGTTGGTAAGTCTTTGGTGTCATTCCCAGTTGCTTAGGTGCTTTCTCATAAAGTTGACTACTTGAACCATACCCCGTATCATAAACTGCATGGGTAATTTCCTCTCCTGACTGTAAACGCTGTTTTAATCGTTGGCTACGCAGCGCATCTGCATATTGAAAAGGGGATACGCCAATTATTTGCTTGAATATTCTTTGCAGATAACTGGGACTCATTGCCACCTGAGAGCATAATTCCGACAGGGTTGGAATGTGGTCAACTTGTGCTTCAATATATCTACATACTGCTAAGACTTTCGCTTTATTTGGAACTATTTCAGCTTCTGGCTGACAACGCTTACAAGGTCGAAAACCTGCAATTTTAGCCTCTTCTACCGACTGAAAGAAACAAACTTGATTGCGATTTGGTCTGCGACTAGGGCAAATAGGTCGGCAATAAATGCCTGTAGAGCGAACACCATAGAAAAACTTGCCGTCTATTGTGTAATCTCGATTGAGAACAGCTTGCCAGAGTGTTTCTTCTAATACTGGTGTTTGTTGTAATTGCATTGATGCCTCCTTCAATGATATATATTTTTTAATAGCGATCGTGCCAAAACTCGCTGATTCTGATTTTGGCGATCGTTGGTAAATCTATTCATGTTCTAAATGAAAATAGATTAGCTGTTTCGAGAAACTAGTTTCTATCTGATTGTTGCGATCGAAGTCGGCTACTATTAGTCTGTCAAGTTTTAATTGATGGGTAAGCAAGTTCGTAGTAAGGACTTTAGTCCTGGATTTTTAAGCACTGAAGTGCTTACTGCATTAGACGTAGGTTGGTTGGAGCGGAGCGCAACCCAACATATATCAGGATGTTGGCTTTGGCAAAGCCTCCACCCAACCTACAATTTTGAGTATTCACTCTAAACTAATTTTCCACAACCCGTCTAGCGGATTAGACTGTTGAAATTGATTATCACTGCTGCCGAGCCAATTATTTTCATACACCAATCCAACACTGAATATCCTATTTAGAGGATATTGCCCTAGTTTTCCAAAACCTTCAATATTCTTTGAATCAGCGATCGCTTGCTGGTTTAACTGTATGGTTATTTGGTTGCCGTCGTCAAAATAAATTGTGGCTCGTTTCTTATGAAAGCGCACCTGAACTTTGTAGACCCCACCGGTTGCATAGTAATAAGCTCTAGCAGGAAGCTTTTGACCATCAATATTTTGCCCTTTAAGCTCAACTGCTATCGTAGGACTGCCTAGTAGCAACAGGACTGGCAGGACTAACCCTAAAACTCTCATTGGTCTTAACAAATACTTTCAATCAAACTACTTTCTACTTTAAAACATAAAAGTTGCAAAGTCTTCTTGTCGGTATCAAATATTTTTTACCCCACCCTAACCCTCCCCTTGCAAAGGGGAGGGAACTAGATTTCTTTTTTCCCCTGCTTTATAAGGGGGGTAAGAATGCAATTAAAATCACAGCCAACGACTTTTCAAACAACCTCTTAGATATTGTTCCTATTAACAATACCTTTGCCAATTTACGAGGGTTCAACGCCTGTAGACACGTTATGAATAC
>NZ_JABXKI010000257.1 GCF_017115095.1 Nostoc sp. NMS4
TTGTACTTGATGGTCATACTGACGATATACCCAATTTTTAGAAGCGATCGTGGGTACATCGAGCAAAGTTAAGAGAATATCATTCCAACTTTCCAGTCTTCCTTGTAGTTCTATTCCAGCAATTGTGCAATCAGGTAAGGAATCAGCAGTCCATTCCCAAGCTTGACGGGCATATTCTGGTGGTTCTGCTAACAACTCACGATGATACAGTGGGGTATTCTCTGCCAAAGCCTCAGCCGGAATTTCTGCCGCCACTTCACCCTGAAAGAAAATTCGCACAATAGGTTCAGCGATGACTGTACCAGCGACAACGGCTTGAAGTCCCCATCGGTGAAAAATGTCGATTAACTCTTGCTCACGCCCCTTGTGGGCAACGAACAGCATTCTTTCTTGAGATTCCGAAAGCAGATATTCGTAAGGAACCATCCCCGTTTCTCTGACGGGAATCTTATCTAAATCTAGTTCAATTCCCACACCGCCTTTTGCCGCCATCTCTGAGGTAGAACAGGTGATCCCGGCTGCTCCCATATCTTGGGCGGCGACAACTGCACCGGTCTTAAACGCCTCCAAACAAGCTTCAATTAACGACTTTTCCAAAAATGGATCGCCTACTTGCACAGCAGGGCGATCGTCTATGGATTGATCGCTCAATTCGGCACTGGCAAAACTCGCGCCTCCCATACCATCGCGCCCAGTGGTGGAACCAACATACAGCACGGGGTTGCCTAAGCCAGATGCTCCAGATTTGACGATTTCTGATGTTTCCATCAATCCCAGCGCCATAACGTTCACTAGAGGATTACCAGAGTAAGCAGGGTCAAAGTAAACTTCGCCGCCAACGGTGGGTACTCCCACACAGTTACCATAATGAGAGATTCCCGCCACTACGCCTTGGAACAACCTTTGAGTTTTGGCATCTTCTAGGGAACCGAAGCGCAGCGAATTTAATAGGGCAATGGGACGCGCACCCATTGTAAAAATATCTCTGAGAATACCACCGACTCCCGTTGCAGCTCCCTGAAATGGTTCGACTGCTGAGGGGTGGTTGTGGGATTCAATCTTAAAAGCTAGTTGGAGTCCATCACCCAAGTCTACAACACCAGCATTTTCACCAGGGCCTACGAGGATGCGATCGCCATCGGTGGGAAATTGTTTGAGTAGAGGTCGTGAATTTTTGTAACAGCAATGCTCTGACCACATCACGCCAAACATTCCCAGTTCAGCTTTGTTGGGAT
Organism: Nostoc sp. NMS4; assembly: GCF_017115095.1. Classification (GTDB taxonomy): domain Bacteria; phylum Cyanobacteriota; class Cyanobacteriia; order Cyanobacteriales; family Nostocaceae; genus Nostoc. The sequence goes on from NZ_JABXKI010000257.1 coordinate 1,236, forward strand.
GACGGCCTAAGCGACGGACAATTTCTGCGTATTCTTCTGGTTTAAGACCTTCAGCCGCAATTTCTTGCGGGGAAAAGGTTGGTTTTGAGGTTGCAGTCATGGAAGTAATGCACTCTGGGGAACAGAGCATTATTCTATCGATTTACTTGCCCTGTAAGTGCAGTTCCAGAAATGCAGATAATTCTTCTTTGGATATTTCTTTCTGAACTACTTGAATAACCAAGTTGTAAGCTTGCTCTTGAGATAGGTTGAGAGTATAGCCATTTAAGGTTATGAAGGTGTCCATAATCGCAAATGCAGTGCGCTTATTGCCATCAATAAACGGATGGTTCATTGCTAAATGGTAGAGGTACGCTGCTGCTTGCTGGTGAATTGTTGGATGGAGAAGTTCACCGCCAAAAGTAGCTTGAGGTTGTGCCAGTGCTGAATCTAGCAAACCTTTGTCTCTAACACCTGATGTTCCACCAAAGCTGTTTATCTCATCTTGGTGAATGTCTAGGACTTGAGAAATAGAAATAAATCTAGGAGTCTGCAAGGCGACGATAAACCTCCTGCCATTTCTGTTTAGAAGCTAAATAAGCCTTCCATACTTCTTCATCTGAGGCAATCTGATTTGATGCAGTATTTTCTAATTTGTCTTCATTTTGTTCAATTTCACGGAAATATTCGGCAAAATCAGGAATATTTAATAGTATTTTTTCAGTAGCTTCACTTTCTTCTGTTTTTTGTAGATAAGCAATAATTGCAACTGCTAATCGCAACTTCTCAGGAGAAAGTTGACGCAAACGGCTTTCGGCTTCTGATAAATAATTGCTGTGCTTTTGTTCTGTTGCCATCGTTACCCCAATTTTATGTTGCAAACGCGATGCCTACGGCGGCAAGCTACGCACTCTTACTTCCTGTAGATTGAAGTGCGATCGCTATTCAATTAAACTCTAACTAAATACCTGTATTTCCATCTTGGGAATTCTTGGCAGAAAATTCTTGTGCAGCCTTTCTTACAACCAAACTTATTTCTGGGATGGAGAAGTAGTACAACCCCAGAATCCGCTCAACAGGATTATCTCGACCATGAGATAGACAAATAAAGATCAATAGCACACAAAATGCTTTAGTCTTTAAAGATAACTTTATTTTTTAATCTTAGTGAAATTTCTAGCTCCTTTACTTACGTAAATCTAGCGCCCCTCAGAGATTATTCGGGTATATGCAGTTTAGATGTAACAATCAAGTGACGAGAATCACACATATCGATGATTAGGATCGTCTCCCAGCGATCGGTAACTAGGCATAATTAATGACAACTGAACTCTAGCCGAGTCATTAATAGGGAACACACTTAAATTACCGACAGCCTTAATCAAGGACTGCCGGTTTTTTGTATTTGTCATTAGTCATTAGTCATTTGTCATTAGTAAAATGCCCCATGCCCAATGCCCCATGCCCCATGCCCAATGCCCCATATCCATAAAATTTCCCCACAACTGGTTGGTAACTTGACAGAGATTTTGCCACAGCCACTACCAAATGTGGGGAAGGTATGATCAAATTGGGGATCTTATGCCTATTGAATGCTAATATCTCGCACTCACTCTAGTAGACCGGAAGTATATTCCTAGAACCAGCACACACTTTGTATTAAGACATCGCTTGAATGATGTAATCAAAGTAAGGTGCTGCTTCGCCAGCGTCTTCCGCACTCAGTAAGCTAAGGGAGGCTGTTTTGAGGGAATTTATCGCTTCTACCATTCCAGGCACGGGAACGCCCAATGAATTGTACATTTCCCGCACACCAATCAAACCGATTTTTTCAATTGGCTCTTTGTCACCGGCAAGTACACCATAAGTAATTAGGCGTAAGTACCAGCCAAAATCACGGATACATAGAGAGCGTTGGCGTTCGCCATAAGCGTTACCTCCGGGGGAGATAAAGTCAGGACGCTTCTGCCAAAGTTGTTTGGTTGCTTCCTGAACTATCTTTTTTTCGTTTTCAGCTAAAGTAGCCGCAATCCGCGTCCGTTGTACGCCAGTTTGCAGAAAGTCTTTGATATTTTTAAGTTCGCCACTGCTGGGATAACGCAGTTCGTCGTCGGCTTTGAGAATAACTTGGCTAATTACAGTCATGATGATTGAAATCACCTGAAATATTATCTGTTAGTTTAGCGAGTTGGAGGTACACAAGTGAAGGGATCGGAGTTACTTATGTATTGAATTTATCTGTTTGGGTGATGAGGGAGACAAGGGGGACAAGGAAGACAAGGAAGACAAGGGAGACAAGGGAGACAAGGGGGACAAGGAAGACAAGGGAGACAAGGAGATAAACAAAACTCCTAACGCCCAATGACCAATGACCAATGACCAATGACCAATGACCAATGACCAATGACCAATGACTAAAATAATTTGGCAACAGGGTGAATTAATTGAAGTGACGATCGCTAATCTGAGTGATACAGGCGATGGTGTGGGACGCGCTGATGAGCGTGTAGTGTTTGTCCCAGATACTGTACCAGGCGATCGCGCCATTGTCCGCTTAGTTCATGTTAAACCTAAATACGCCCACGGTAAGCTCCAAGAGCTATTGTCTCCATCTGCCCACCGTATCCGACCCAGTTGTATTGTGGCTGATAAGTGCGGTGGTTGCCAGTGGCAGCATATTGATTATGATTACCAGCTAGTAGCCAAGCAAAATCAAGTTATCCAAGCTTTGGAGCGCATTGGCGGTTTTAGCCAACCACCGGTAGATCCGGTACTTGCTGCCCCTTCTGCTTTCGGCTATCGTAATAAATCTACATATCCTCTCGGCACATCGGCAACAGGACAGGTACAGGCTGGTTACTATCAAAAAGGTAGTCACCAATTAATTAACTTAAATCAATGTCCAGTCCAAGACGCACGATTAAATCCCTTACTTGCCGAAGTTAAGCAGGATATCCAACAACGGGGTTGGCAAATTTACGACGAACAGCGCCATCAAGGAAAAATTCGCCATCTCAGTTTACGCATTGGCCGACACACCGGGGAAATGTTGCTGACTTTGGTGGTGAAAGACTGGAATTTATCAGGAATTGAAACCCAAGCCCAGGAATGGTTAAAGCGTTATCCGCAGTTAGTGGGAGTGTCGCTCAATCGCAATGGCGATCGCACAAATGCTATCTTTGGATCAGAAACCCGTTGCATTGCTGGAGTCCCCCACCTGCGTGAAAATTTTGCTGGACTGGAATTTCAAGTACGCCCAGATACATTTTTCCAAGTGTATACAGAAACAGCAGAGGCACTATTACAGGTAATTCAATCAGAACTCAATCTTCAAGGGCATGAGTTGCTAGTTGATGCCTACTGTGGTATTGGGACTTTAACTTTACCCCTCGCCAAAAAAGTACGGATTGCTACAGGATTAGAAGTACAACCAGCAGCAGTAGAACAAGCTATTTTGAATGCCCACCGCAACGAAATTGATAATGTGACATTCCAAGTCGGGGCAGTAGAGAAATTGCTTCCCAAAATGGGCATCATACCAGAAGTAGTAATACTCGATCCGCCACGTAAAGGGTGCGATCGCACAGTCATCGATACTTTACGGCAATTGAAACCATCTCGGATCGTTTACGTCAGCTGTAAAGTAGCTACCCTCGCCCGTGACCTGAAATTGCTTTGTCAAGATGGCCCATATACCATCACACGGGTACAACCTGCTGATTTTTTTCCTCAAACTGCTCATGTTGAAACTGCCGCCTTTCTTGTGCTATCACATTTTGACAAGGGTAGTAATTCCTTCAAAAAAACTGAAATTTGAAAATTTTAGTCTAGTGCATACTAAAGATGCTAAAATTGAATTAAGGCAAAAATAAAAATTCATTTTGTTTAAATAAATTCAAGTTGCATAGGTTCTTAAAAATATGAAGAAGATTGTGTAAATTGTAAATCGGCAACTAACTAGAGTATGCCAATACTCTCTAAAATTAACAGCATATTCTTAACCTGCTGACTTCATTATCAAACTTATTCCAGCCGAGATATACCTAAACAATCCCATTCATCCAATAGAGCCAATGCTCCCTAGCATTTTCAAAATTTAGTTTTAAAGACGCAAGTTTGAAGGCAGCATGACCACCTCAAGTTTTATCAGGGTGACTGTAATAGCAAACTGATGTCTAGCTAACTGAAAGCTATGGGGTTTCTCTTGTGATTACTATTTCACTCCGTCCAGTTGGACGTTATTGGGGCACAATTAGTTTTGCCTCAACCCTCTACCTTTGTCCGATATTAGACTTATTGTTGGCAGAAATTCCAGCAAAATTACAAGCAGAACTGCGGCTAGGACTTCAAGAAGCGCTAGTCAATGCAGCTAAACATGGCAACAATCTCGATCCGAGTAAAACAGTTGTAGTTCGTTTTTCCGTAATAGATAATCAATATTGGTGGATAATATCAGACCAAGGTAGTGGCTTTACTCCTTCATCTACTAGTAACGAAGAACCAACAGACTATCTTCCACCAGATGAGTCAGAAAATGGTCGTGGTTTATGTCTTCTGCATCAAATTTTTGATCAGGTAGAGTGGAACCGCAAAGGCACAGAATTGAGGCTTTGTAAACAAATGGAAAATCGTCGGGGATTATCTCTGCGACGGTAAAAGGAGTTAGGAGTTAGAAGAAAAGTTAGGAGTTAGGAGTTAGGAGTTGAATAATAATTCACAACTCATCACTCCTAACTTTTAACTTTTTCCGTGACTCGGACAGGGAGGGGCAGAAATAGAGCGATCTAACCAACCAACAGCTTGTTCTAATCTAGCTTGAGCTTCTTGTGGCTGATTCTTTAAAAGATAGACAATCGCTGCTGCCACTTGTTCATTAGCGCGGGAATTGCGGTTAGACTTGAGGCGATGCCAATCGTTAGGGGAAATAGTTAGCCTTTCCATCAGGGCTTGAGCTAGTTCCAGAGTACTAAGTTCATTCAGTTGACTGGTTTTAGGCAGCTGAGTAGATTGAGACATAATTATGAGTGCTGAGTGCTAAGTGCTGAGTGCTGAGTCAAAAACTCATAGTTTTAATTTTGACTATTGGCAGACTCCTCTTTAATTTTAGTTTACTACTTGTACATGAAGCCGTCTAAACAATCACAACCGCCAGGGGAAACTCCAGAACCAGATTTTGAACAAGAATTAGAGGAAGTCGAGCGATCGCTCCTATCCTTAAAAGAACGTTACAATCAAGTGCAACGCGATCGCCAACAACAGGCACAATGGCAACAGCGCCGGGATCAAATCAAGCACAATAAATCTCAGACACCAGAAATCAAAACAGAGTTACGGCAAATTCAACGGCAGCTGGAAATGCTAGAACTAAACTTGGAAAGCCAGTTATTTTCTTGGCGTAGCCTGAAAAAACCTTTCTGGCAAGTCGTCCGCTTTGGTGGAATGGGCGTTATCATAGGCTGGATATTAAAGTCTTATGCTGGGTAAATCCAATTTTGGATTTTAGATTTTGGATTGGCTTAAATGGTTAAGATTCTTTAATATTTTTACTTACTAAGTTGACGAAATATAAGTTATAAGATATGGCAAATCGACGGATTGCAGAAATATTGCGAAGTGGTCAACCTGATGAGTCCCTCCAAGTGCAAGGCTGGGTGCGGACGAAACGCGATTCCAAAGGGTTTGCTTTTATTGAAGTCAATGACGGCTCATCACTAGCTAATTTGCAAGTCGTCATTAATCAGGATTTGCCGGATTACGAAGCTATATTAAAAAAATTGAATACGGGTGCTGCTGTTGAAGCGACAGGGGTACTAGTGGCTTCCCTTGGTAAAGGACAGCGAATTGAGTTGAAAGCCGAGACGGTGAAAGTTTACGGCGAAGCTGATCCCGATACATATCCCCTGCAAAAGAAACGCCATTCCTTTGAGTTTCTGCGAACCATTGGACATTTGCGATCGCGCACTAATTCTTTTGGTGCAGTTTTCCGCGTCAGAAATGCATGTTCGACAGCAATTCACCAATTCTTCCAAGAAAGAGGCTTTTTATGGGTACACACACCCATCATCACTGCTAGTGACTGCGAAGGCGCGGGTGAACTGTTTAGCGTTACCAGTTTCGATTTAAAAAATGTTCCCCGCACAGAAAACCAAGCAGTAGATTATAGCCAAGACTTTTTTGCTAAACCCACATATTTAACAGTTAGCGGCCAGTTAGAAGCGGAAGTGATGGCGATGGCGTTTTCTAACGTCTATACCTTCGGACCTACCTTCCGTGCAGAAAATTCCAACACCTCCCGCCACTTAGCAGAATTTTGGATGGTTGAGCCAGAAATGGCTTTTTGCGATTTAGAAGGCGATATGGATTTAGCTGAGGCGTTTCTCAAACACATTTTTAAATATGTGTTGGAAACTTGCCCAGAAGACATGGAATTTTTCAATGAACGCATTGATAATTCTGTGTTGTCCACAGCCGAAAATATTATTAACAATCAGTTTGAACGCTTAACTTATACAGAAGCGATCGCACTTTTAGAAAAAGCTGATGTTAAATTTGAATATCCAGTAAGTTGGGGTTTAGATTTACAATCAGAACACGAACGCTACCTAGCTGAACAATTATTTAAAAAACCTGCGATCGTTACAGATTATCCAGCGCAAATCAAAGCTTTTTATATGCGCTTGAACGATGACGAAAAGACCGTCCGCGCAATGGATATTCTCGCACCGAAAATTGGCGAAATTGTCGGCGGTTCCCAGCGCGAAGAACGCCTAGAAGTTCTAGAACGCCGTGTGTTAGCGCAAGGATTAAACCCAGAAGACTTGTGGTGGTATCTTGATTTGCGTCGTTATGGTACTGTTCCACACGCAGGTTTTGGACTAGGTTTTGAACGACTCGTGCAATTTATGACGGGGATGGGAAATATTCGTGATGTGATTCCCTTTCCTCGTACACCGCAAAGTGCCGAATTTTAGTTTAAATTTTAGACCTGACCTTTTCTAATCGCCAGGTTTTTGACTTTTGTGGATAAAGAGAAATCTAGCTAAAAAAATTTATCATGAGTCTACAAGACCAAACCATTGGTAAAATCCGGCAAATGCCAGAAGCTTTAGTTCAGGAAGTCAGTGATTTCATAGACTTTCTATTAATGAAGCATAGCAGCAATAACTGGGAATTATGGCTTCAGTTTAGCGAGTCAGTGGAAATAGTGGAATCAGATTTCTCTGACTATTTATCTAATTTAGAAGATTATGAAGAACGCTTGGCGCGTGGGGAAATTCAGTGGTAGATATCACACGGGGAGATGTGCTTTTGTGTGATCTCAATCCTGTTATTGGTACAGAACAAGCAGGTATTAGACCTGTTGTAGTGGTACAAATTGATCGGGCAAATGCTGTTAGTCCTCCTACCATTATTGCACCATTCACCTCAAAAATTAGACGCGCTATTCTACCCTCCCATGTGTTTGTACCTGCTGGTATTAGTGGTTTAAGCCAAGATTCTGTTGTACTTTGTGAGCAACTTCGGGTTGTTGATAAATCAAGAATTATCAGAGTGATTGGTCATTTGGATGATAATTATTTAGATGAATTGGCAATAGCCTTGTGTACTATCCTTGGCTTAAGGATTATGAACAATAATAATGATTGATAAATATTAGGTCTCACATCATTTATATACTTATTGAACTATTCCCCATCTGGGTTTTGGGTTGGGTTTTGAACGACTCGTGCAATTTATGACTGGTATGGGAAATATTCGTGATGTGATTCCCTTCCCGCGTACACCCCAAAGTGCTGAGTTTTAGTCTGAGAGGAACGAAACCCAACATTACCAAGGCTTTGTTGGGTAACGCTTAAGCTCAACCAAACCTACTATTCTTCTTAACCCAAGCGTATTGAGTTAAAATTAAGAATTTTGAATCTCCTCTTGTAAAACTTGAACTTGCTCAATAGATAGTTCAGTAACTTGAGCAATTTGTTCTAAACTCATTCCAATTCGCAACAAATTTAAAGCCAACTTTCTTGTTGTTTCTGCTTTGCCTTTGGCTTCCCCTTCTGCTTTACCTTTGGCTTCGCCTTCTTCTAGGATTTCTTGATAAATGACTGATTCGCGCATAATCTCACTCCTGAAAATCTTCTTAATTACATCCTTCTTTAATACCAGTCCTGCTAAAATCCCACTAGCAGCAGCTATATTTCTTTGTAGCTGGCGATGCCTGCGGCGGGCTACGCCTACGCTAATTGCTTCAACTGCTTTGGCTACTTGGGTTAATACCATTGTAGGATCGTTTGTCTGACTTAGCACGGCAAAGGGTAATAGACCTGGAACACTCATAAACCTGTCTGTCGGTTGTTCCCACAGGCGTATTACCTCAAACTGATGGTAAGTGTTGTTTAATCTAAAACTATTTTCACTGACTAATTCTGAACTGGTTTTTCTCAAATAGATTACTATTTGGCGCATTTCTTTGTTAGGAAAGCGGCGATAAACCCTGACCCGATAATCTAACATCCGAAAGGGGATAGCTTCATCAGGGTCTGTTTGAAATTCGGTATGTAGAACTAAATCATCAGATTGCAATAAAATTAATGAATCGGCGCGAATTGGTTCGTTTGATAATTCAGTAGGGCTAAGTTCTGTTAATTTAATCGGTGAACCTAGCAACCATGTTGCTAAATCATCTTTGAAGTTTTCGGCAATGAATTTACAGATATTGTCATACATGGCAGCCTTAAAGTAAAGGGTATCAGGTATTGTTGATAAAAATTAAACTTGCTGGTGTTGGGTTTCCTTGCGTCAACCCAACCTACTGTTACTACATCACTGTTTTAAACACCACCTAATTACCAAGTAATTCTTGTCTACGTTGCTCCTGTCCCTGCTCCTCAAGTTCTTTACGTACTTCCCAATATTTTGTTACGGCTGCACTAGATTCACTCATTATTACTAATCTCAAATCACGAGATTCCTCACCATTGTCTAAAAGAGAAATCAATTCTCTTCTTTGGGGTCTATCAAGTTTAATAAACCATTGGACAAAAGCTTCAAAAATATATTTTTGTGAACCTGATACCTCATCATGAGCTACAACACATGAAGGACAAGTATTGACAATATAACTATTATACCAGTGCTGTATGGAACTACGACGAAATATATTTCCATCCTTAATTTTAGACCTTGTAAAAGAGCATTCTTCACTCGATATATCTTGATTTGCAATACAGTCTAAAATTGAAGTATGGTAAGAATTACCAAATAAGTGTGCTAGATAACTAACAAAAATAGAACCTGGATATCCTGGTAGTATCTCTCCTGTTGAACTAAGCCAAGGATATTTTGTTAACACTAAAGAGTAATGATATCGAGAATATGTACAATGTGTAATTGATTGCTGTTGATTATAGGAATTTTTCAAATGTTCATTAATATGATATGTATCAAATCTCATTCGCTTGTAATAGTTAGAAGAAAAGATATCTTCTTGACAGCTTTTCGCCACCTGAGCTAGTCTATTCATATTTACCTGTGCATCACTTCTCATTGGTGTTAATAACAAAGCCGAGCTAGTTACCACCAAAGATATTAAGCTTTTAACTGTGAAATTTATCATTGATTTCTCTCTCTTATTACTTGTTCTAATTCATCGGAAGTTTTAGGTATGGGATATGTAGATTCCCAAGGATTAGGGATATTAGCCCCATCATCATTTGTATTTACTGCATTGTTTGGTTGTTTTGTTGGAACTTCTTGCTTAGATGGTAATTGCCGTTTATTTGAGGTTGTTACAGTTGTTTTTGGTTGAGCCTTAATTTGCAAATAAACTTCTTTAGCTTTTTCAAGGCTAATTTTTGTCTGTTGCTGTTTATCGGCTTGTTGCCTTTTTTGTGTTATTAAATCCCTTTGCCTTATATCAGCATTTAACTGCTCTCTTCTTTCCCTCATCTCTCTTCTTTCCCTTATCACAGCTTCTAACTGCTCTCTTTCTGTCCTAACAGCAGCTTCTTTTTTAACAGCCGCTTGTCTTTCTTCCTCCGCTTTTAAAGCAGCCTGAAGTTTTTGTTTTTCTATCTCCTCTATTTGAGCTTGTTCGGTTTTTACTTTGTCAGACGTAGGCAAAGTTAAAGGACTTATTGTAGGTTGAGATTTAGAAGTTAATGGAATTTCAGGAATTTGGGTAACTGGACTAGGAATAGCTACCGGAACATTTTCTACAGGAGAAGCAGAAACCGGATTTTTGGTGTTTGGTTGATTAATAGCCGCAATAACAACAGCAAAACATCCCACTCCTAAACCGATGAGAACTTGCGAAAGTTTTAGGCTTTTCTGAGTCTGGCTAGAAGACGCATTGACTGATTTAGCTCCACCGACTGATACAGTAGCAACAGAACTAGATGACGCAGCAGATTTAGACCCATTGGTTGATTGAATTGCCGTTTTTTGTCCTAGTATTCTAGGCATTTGTAAAGCTTTTTCAATTTCGCTCAATTTCTGCAAAATCACTTGCGTATTTTGAGGACGATGATTTGCAGTAGGAGCCATCAAATGGTCGATTAAATCTGCCAAAAGTGGAGATAGATTGAGTGCAGATTTTCGCCAGTGCAACTCGTTAGTCAGAGGGTCATAAATTTCTTTATCTTGGGGTTCCTTACCTGTGAGCAGAAAAATAAAAGTCCGTCCCAATGCAAAAAAGTCTGACTGCTGTACCGAATAACCGTTTTGTTGCTCTGGCGGTGAATAGCCTTGTGAAAAAATTCTGGTATGGGAATTTCCCGCCACAATGGTTGTCGTGACTTGTCGAACTGCACCAAAATCAATTAAGACAAGCAGCCCACTTGGTCGCAGCATGATATTCTGAGGCTTAATATCACGGTGAAAATATTGGTGAGCGTGTACTAAAGCGAGAATTTCTACAAGTTGTTTGAGCCAATTGAGAGCTTGAGCTTCAGAAATACCTTGATAATTACGAAATTCCATCCACTGCTCTAAATTTACGCCTTCAATTTTCTCCATTGCTAAACAGTGCAATAGTACAGAGCTATTTTTAGGTAAAACAGTAAAATAACCATCTGGTTCTACCTTGGGAATACCCGCACTGTTTAGCTGACTCAAAACCTTTGCTTCCTGCTGAAACAGTTCAATGGCTTTGGGGTTATTCTCAGTCAGCACTTTTAAAACTTTAGTTTTCCCACGCTCGTCAACTTCAAAAGTGTTACCAAAGCCACCTTGTCCTAGTTGTTTGAGTACCCGATAGCGACCTTGCAACAGTATTTCTGACCCACAGTTACGGCAAATAAGGTTATTTGCATTCACTGCGTCAACAGGTTTTGGACAATGGGGATTTATACAATAGCTCATTACACAAAAGTAAATATCCTAAAAAATCTATTTTTATTGATATTTAAAGCTCTATTAATAGAGTTCCCTAAAACTATGACAAAGTAGCATATAGTTTTTAGAATATGCCAGCAATAAATTTCTAATTACCCTAGAATAGGTGTCTTGCATAGCCTACAAGGAATACCAAAGCTAGCACTGGAGATGTAAATTAGTGTTAATGTTACTTCTCAATATTGGGAATGAGCTATATGCCATAGAAAGCCGACAGGTTGTAGAAGTAATACCACTTGTGATGCTCAAAACTTTGCCCCATCAGCCTGAGCATATCGCTGGTGTTTTTAACTATCGGGGACGCATTGTACCAGTAATCGATTTATGTCAGTTGATGCGTGGTAAACCCTCCAGTGAGTACCTAAGTACTAGGATTATACTAGTCAACTATTGGGGGAGTAATAATACAGAACTTAAGGCTCCCTATATTTTGGGTTTGATTACAGAACAAGTTATAGAAACATTACACAAGTCTGAGTCCGAATTTGTTAATCCTAATATCCAGATAGATAAAGCGCCATATTTGGGCAAAATGATTGTACATGAGCAAGGAATGATTCAGTGTCTTCGCATTGAGTACTTGTTGTCAGAAGTACAGCAAGTCAATCTCTTGCCAGAAAGTTATCACAATACTGGATTTTAGATTGGTCTGAAGATTCTATAAATGGCACAATCTGTTATTGAAGCTTTACTAAAAAGCAAGATTGGTTTAGATGCAAACTCTATTGGTGCTGATGCGATCGCAAGTGCAATATCTCAACGCATGGCAGATTGTCGCATAATGGATATTGCTAACTATCTGGCGAAGTTACAGGTATCTAGCCTAGAATTGGAAGCACTGATTGACACCGTGATTGTTCCAGAAACATGGTTTTTTCGAGAACCAGAATCCTTTGCATTTCTGAAGTATTATGTATTATCTGAGTGGTTGCCAAAAAATCCCCAAGGCGTACTGCGGGTTTTGAGTGTACCGTGTGCAACGGGTGAAGAACCATATTCCATTGCGATCGCTCTATTGGAAGCAGGATTAAACTCTGCAAATATTCACATTGATGCTGTTGATGTTAGCAAAAAATGTCTGCTAAAAGCCCAACGAGCGATTTACAATCAATACTCGTTTCGTAGCAATAGCCGATCCTTTCAAGAGCGCTATTTTCAGCTAACTGAGGCAGGATATCACCTGTGCGAACAGGTGAAAAGTATGGTGAATTTTATTAATGGCAACTTGGCAGATCCGGCTTTTCTCCCTGACACGCCGCTTTATGATGTAGTCTTTTGCCGTAACCTGTTGATTTACTTCGATGTGGCAACAAAAGAGCGCACCATTCAAGTCTTAGAAAGGTTGCTAAGGCCAGAAGGCTTACTATTTGTGGGACACGCTGAAACTTGGTTATTGTTTAAAACTCAATTGATCTCAGTTCGTCAAGATTCAGTAGTTGCTCATCGAAAGTCCACACCGGGCGAAAATATTCGCAAAAATCATCATCAAAATCTTCAGAGACAAGGCTTCACAGGCAAAAATATAGATGTTCTTAACAAGCGACAGCTGCCGAAAAAAAATAATTCTAAGTTTGTTGCCCAAGAGAGGTTAAATGTTGCTCCTCAGAATCCGATATTGCCAATAGAACTAAAAGTAAATTTGTTAGAAACAGCTAGAGCTTTAGCTGATGAAGGTCGATTGGATGAGGCGGTTAAATTATGCAACGATTATCTCAACGAAAATCAGGTAAGTACTGAAGCATATCTTTTACTAGGTCAGGTGCAGCAAGCAATGGCACAAAATGATCGGGCGGCACAATCTTTTCAAAAAGCAATTTATTTACAACCGACTCACCAAGAGGCGCTGACTCATCTGGCATTACTCAAAGAACATCAAGGAAATGCGGATAGTGCTAATCTTCTCTGGCAACGAATTCACCGATTAACGAAAGAAAAGCAGTTCTGAGGAGATCGAGCAGGAGTTAAGCTAATCGCTATACTGTTCAGTTAAGGTAAGAGACGTGATAATTTATCTGGATTCATCCACTTTAGATACTCAAACTTCTTACTCAGCACTCAACACTTTCACATCAGAAGGAAAAGCTAGTCTCTAAACTAAGCTACCTACTTAATAATTTGTTTAAAAATAAAAATAGAGACTGTTCATCTTGTTTGTGATTTGGGAATTTTAAGAGATGAATGCGTTTTACAGCAACAGAGGAACAGTAGGATATCCAATGTTCAAGAACATGACCTTGCAAACACGGTTGATCGGTTCATTTTTATTCATGGGACTGATTGTACTCACGATGGCATTGCTGGGATGGTTCACCACCAACGAGTTAAATCAGTACATTAATATACTGGCGACGGATAACATACCCAGTGTGTCCGGGATATGGAAGATTAACGAAGGTCAGACACAAATCCAATCGGCAGAACGGTTACTATTTGATCCTGAAGTCACTGTTACTGAAAGACAAGGTGCAGTAACTCATATCCAGAATGCTTGGAAACAGATTAACGAAGGTATTAAACAGTACGAAGCAACGCCATTAAGCGAGCAAGAAAAAAAAGAGTATGCCTTACTTAAAGAACAACTGGATGCTTGGAAGCAAGCTCATGAGAAATTGTTAGATATTGAACAACAGTTCACTCAACTTGGTGTTCGCAATCCTTGGAAAAAACAAATTGAATTAATGCGTCAAGGAAAAGATAAATTATCAGATTTTGCCGCTATTCAAGCACCGTTGGAGTTACGTAATCGTATGGATTCTGAGGGAGCAAATAAGGAAGAACCGTTATTTAAAATAACTGACGCTCAAGCAGAAAAACTTTTAAAACTTAATGAAGATTATATAGCAGATACACAAAAAGAAGTCGAACAGAATGTGGCTCGCAGCATTTTCTGGATTTCTGTCGGAATTGCCATTGGCCCCATAACTGCAATTATTTTTGGCTTGGTAATCGCTCGAAAAATTGCATTTCAGATTCTTGGTGTTGTTAGGGTTGCAGAGCAAATTTCCACGGGGAACTTAACAACTCAGGTCACGGCTGATTCCAACAGCAAAGATGAAATGAATAGACTCTTAACTGCTTTCCAAAGCATGACTCAGAATCTCAACACTCTGATTCGTCAGGTACAGCATTCAGGTATCCAAGTGACTACCTCAGCTACTCAAATAGCAGCTTCAGGTAAACAATTAGAAGGGACGCTTACCGAGCAGGTAGCTTCTACTAATGAGGTAGCTGCCGCTACTAAAGAAATTTCCGCTACCTCTAGGGAATTAGTAAGTGCAATGGAACAAGTTGCGGCCATTTCACAAATCACAACGACAGCAGCGAATGATAGTCAAAAAGACATCGTGCGGATGGAAACCACTATGCGGCAGTTGGCAGAGGCCACTAATGCGATCGCAGCTCGATTGGGAGTAATTAGCGAAAAGGCAAATAGCATTAATACTATCGTCGTCACAATTACCAAAGTGGCAGACCAAACGAATCTGCTATCGTTAAATGCGGCGATCGAAGCCGAAAAAGCTGGAGAGTATGGCTTGGGCTTTGCTGTAGTTGCTAGAGAAATTCGCCGACTAGCAGATCAAACTGCCGTTGCTACCCTCGATATTGAGCAGATGGTTAAACAGATGCAATCGTCAGTCTCTACAGGTGTGATGGAGATGGACAAGTTTGCCGCAGAAGTTGGGCGGAATATAGAAGATGTTGCCAGTATTAGTACACAGGTTGGGCAAATTATCCAGCAAGTCCAAGACTTGAATCCTCGATTTGAGTTTGTCAATCAGGGTATGGAAACCCAGTCGGTGGGAGCGCAACAAATTAGTGAGGCGATGGTGCAGTTGAGTAGTACCTCCGTGCAAAGTACGGATTCCTTGCGGGAAATTAATCATGCTATAGCCCAACTTAACCAAGTGGCGCAGGGATTGCGTCAAGAGATTGCCCGCTTTCAGGTGAAAACAGAAGACGCTATACCCCTGCACCAATTCTCTTGAGTAACCCTTATGAATTCGATCGCTACTCCCTTAAATATTGAACGTTGTTGGAATTTTATCGGCATTGAGGGCGATCGCTCCTGTCCCCAATTAGCCACCTATACTCATTGCCGCAATTGCCCCGTTTACTCCACTGCTGGACGCTATTTGCTAGAGCGCTCCATCCCTGAAGATTATCGCTATCAGTGGACTGAGTTACTGGCTAAATCTAGAGTCAGTGAAAATTCCCAGATATCCCATACTTTACCCACAACTCAAACTCTGACAGTTGTGATTTTTCGTCTGCAACGGGAATGGTTGGCACTTTCTGCCCAAATCTTCAAAGAAATTTCCCTTCCGAGTGTGGTTCATACCCTACCGCATCGCAGCAACCAAATCTTGCGGGGATTGGTAAGTATCCGAGGCGAATTACTATTGTGTATCTCTTTGAGTGATTTGTTGAATCTCGAAACTGCCGATACAGCAGTACAATCGCTGAGTCCAGTGGTGTATTCGCGCATGGTGGTGCTGGAAAAGGCCGGTAACACTTGGGTGTTTGGTGTAGATGAACTTTATGGAGTACACCGATTTCACCAGGATCAGTTACAAGATCCGCCTAAGAGTCTAACTCAAACTTATACTAAAGGATTATTTCACTGGCAACCTGGCGTTTCACAGGAGCGATTCCTACGGAGAGCTACGCTAACGCACAGTGTCAGCTATTTGGATGATGAATTGTTATTCACCACCTTGGCTAGGAAGGTGCAGTAATGTTAGAAGAATTTGATGTCAGCAATCTTTCCCTGCTGGATTTATTCAACATGGAAGTCAAAACTCAAGTTGTGGTATTGAATGACTGCCTATTGGCTCTGGAAACTAAGCCCGATCCCCAACCAGAACTAGAAGCCTTAATGCGCGCAGCCCATTGCATCAAAGGCGCTGCCCGAATTGTCCAAATCAATCCGGTTGTCAACCTTGCCCACGTGATGGAAGACTGCTTTGTTGCAGCTCAAGAGGGAAAAGTTACCTTAACTGCCGATCGCATTGATGTATTGTTGCAAGGGGTAGATATGCTGCTGCATATAGCGGAAGCGTTTACAGCTAACCCAAATTTGCAGTTGTTAGAAGATGTTGGCATTCAATCGTTAGTAAGTGCGATCGCTAATATCCTCACTCCAGAGACAACCTCTACAGAAATTCATCCCCTAGTAACAACAGCGCAGTTAGAAGACAACCAACAGACAACCCTTATTTCCCCATCCCCATTAGAAGAACTAGGCATTACCCAAAATCGGGCGGTGCGAATGAGTACTGAAAATCTGAATCGCTTGATGGGTTTAGCTGGAGAGTCTTTAGTTGAGGCGAATTTATTAGAACCATTTGCTAACTCTTTGCTGAAGTTGAGAAAGAATCAAGGGGAATTGTCCAACCTGCTGGAGAAGTTACAGGATTTATTAGGCAACTATCATCTGGATCGGCAAATTAAGGAAACCTTGAGTGCAACTCATCAAAAAGCTAACGAATGTTACCAGATGATGAGCGATCGCCAAAATGAACTAGAAGTATTTTCTCAGCGTTCTGCTAACCTTGCCCATCGCCTATATCAAGAAGTTATTGCTACCCGGATGTGTTCTTTTGCTGATGGGGGACAGGGATTTCCGAGGATGGTACGTGACTTAGCAAGGCAATTGGGTAAACGGGTAAAACTGGAAATCTTCGGGAAGTCTACTTTGGTAGATCGAGATATTCTAGAACGTCTGGAAGCCCCATTGACTCATATTCTGCGGAATGCGATCGATCATGGCATTGAAACGCCCCAAGAACGTCAAGCAGCAGGAAAGCCAGAAGAAGGAATTATTCGCATTGAAGTTACCCATCGCGCCGGAATGCTGTTTATCACCGTTGCAGATGATGGACGGGGAATCGATATCGAGTTTTTGCGCCAAGTAGTCATTAGCAAACAACTGACAAACCCGGAAATGGCAGCCCAACTTACCGAAGTTGAGTTGATGGAGTTCCTGTTTTTGCCTGGTTTCTCCACAGCCCAGACTGTCACCGAAATTTCAGGCCGGGGTGTGGGATTAGATATAGCCCATAGCACAGTGCGGCAAGTTGGCGGAACCCTGCGGGCGATTTCTGCGTTGGGAAGGGGCATGACCTTTTACTTGCAGTTACCGCTAACGCTATCTGTGATTCGCACCCTGTTAGTGGAAATTGCTGGTGAACCCTATGCCTTTGGGCTGACACGCATTGAACAGGTATTGATATTATCGAGGTCTAAAATTGCAGTATCGGAAAATCGCCCATTTTTCTTGATGAAAAATCAACCTGTGGAGTTGATTTTGGCAAGTCAAGTTTTAGAGTTACCATCACCTACGGTAAATATAGAATCGTTATCAGTGATTGTAATTAGCGATCGCCTCAACCGTTATGGATTAGTTGTAGATCGGTTTCTCGGTGAGTGCAGTTTGGTTGTCCGACCTTTAGATCCCCGCCTTGGAAAAGTCCCCAACATTAGCGCCGCCGCCCTGATGGATGATGGTTCGCCAGTCTTAATTGTCGATGTTGAAGATTTGGTACGTTCCATTGCGAAGGTGTTTTCTAGTGGACAACTTTCTCAGGTAAATCAGTCTGCTCATCAGGCAGTTAGCAAAACTTACAAGCGAGTGTTAGTAGTAGATGATTCGATAACTGTGCGCGAAATGGAGCGCAAACTTTTAGAAAACAACGGTTACAAAGCGGAAGTGGCGGTTAATGGTATTGATGGTTGGAATGCAATCCGTAGCGGCGATTATGACTTAGTGGTGACAGATATTGATATGCCCCGCATGAACGGTTTTGAACTCACCAGCCAGATAAAAACTCATGCCAAGCTGAAGCAAATACCCGTAATTATCGTTTCTTACAAAGACCGGGAAGAAGACCGATTGCAAGGGTTAGAAGCAGGTGCAGACTACTATTTAACCAAGAGTAGCTTTCATGATGATACTCTGTTAAATGCAGTGATTGATTTAATTGGAGAAGCTTGATAATAATTCGTAATTCGTAATGACGCGACGCTCCTGCGTCGCTAACGCTTCGCTATCGCGGACTCGCTACCGCTACGCTAACGTAATTCGTAATTAAGAAAGTGTTCAGGACTTACGCAAAATATCTCTAAAACTTTCATTTCTCTGTGTTCTCTGCGCCTCTGTGGTTCGATTTTTCGTTACCTGTAAGTCCTAATGTTGTATTTGTAGCGTTATTTTGGAGAAATACCATAATTTGTGAGAATTGCGATCGCTAACGATATGTTCATGGCTGTAGAAGCACTGCGGCGTGTTCTCGTAAAAGTACCAGATTACACGCTGGCATGGGTTGCTTACGATGGTGCGGAAGCGGTGAGCAAATGTGCGGCTGATACTCCCGACTTGATTTTGATGGATGTACTGATGCCCAGTATGGATGGAGTAGAAGCCACACGACGCATCATGAGCCAATCTCCCTGTGCCATTGTGATGGTAACAGCTAGCGTTAATCGCTATGCAGCCAAGGTTTTTGAAGCAATGGGTTATGGAGCCTTGGATGCCGTCAACACGCCAGCTTTCGGTGATGATGGGCTACTAAAAAAAATTGCCATGATCGCTCAATTAATTGGCAAATCTTCACATCGGCGATCGCTGTCTATCCATCACTCAAAATCACTTCCACCTCTAATTGTTCTAGGGGCTTCCACTGGCGGGCCGCAAGCATTGACAACTATTCTCTCCCAATTTCCCCAAAATTTTCCGGCGGCGATAATTATTGTTCAGCATCTAGATGCCCAATTTATCCCAGGTTTTGCCGCCTGGTTGAATGAGCAAATTCCTCTGGCTGTGCAATTAGCGATCGCAGGTGCATCACCACAGCCTGGTAAAGTTCTGCTTGCTGGTACAAATCTTCATTTGGTGATGCGTCCCGACCTCACCCTTGGCTATAATAAAGAACCACTAAATTTTTCCTACCGTCCATCAGTCGATGTTTTCTTCAAGAGTGTGGCTAAAAATTGGACTGGAAAGGGGATTGGGGTATTGCTGACGGGGATGGGTCAAGATGGCGCTCAAGGTTTAAAACGATTGCGCGAAGCAGGTTGGCACACTATTGCCCAAGACCGCAAAACTTGCGTTGTCTATGGAATGCCCAAAGTAGCAGTGGAATTAAAAGCTGCGGTGGAGGTTTTACCAATTGAAGCGATCGCATCAACCTGTATCAAATATACGTCAAAACACTTAACCTTATAGTAATTAATCATACTGTATATTTATAAATATGTGCGTTAAAGTAAACACTTAAGCCATCTTTACGAAGTATTTCAAAACACTAGCAAACTTTAATACTGAGATATAATTGCGACAACTGCAAATTAGTAAATTTAACTGACTAGTTTGTAGTCGTGAAAACAAAGACCTATTTAGAGGTGCTAAATGAACCTGCAAGAAACAGCACTCTTAGAAATATCTCCAAAGATCGCAAGATTATCACCGAAGTGGAGTGAACCAGAAACCCCACAAGCTGCGCCATTTATTCAGGATGCCAAAATATGCACAGTCAGACTTTTGCTAATTGACGATCAGGTAATTATCAGCGAAGCCTTCCGTCGGATTGTTGCGACAGAAACAGATATTTCGCTTCACTACACAAGTAATCCAGCTAAAGCTATTCAAGATGCGATCGCCATAGAACCAACGACGATCTTTTTGGATATGATCATGCCAGATATCGATGGATTAATGTTACTGCGTTGGTTTCGCTCTCATCCAGTAACTCGTGATATTCCGATCGTCATGCTATCTAGTAAAGAAGAACCAAAGCTGAAAGCCGCCGCCTTTGCTGAGGGTGCAAATGACTACCTAATTAAGTTACCCGATGCTGTTGAGTTAATTGCCCGCATCCGTTATCATTCCAAAGCATACAACAACCTCAAAGCACTCACTACTGCAACTGCCACTGCTCAACTTCAAGCACAACAGTTAAAAAATACTTTACAGGAATTGCAAACTACCCAAGTTCAATTGATTCAAACTGAGAAAATGTCTAGCTTGGGTCGTATGGTGGCAGGTTTAGCCCACGAAATTAATAATCCTGTTAACTTTATTCATGGCAATTTTAATCATCTTAATAATCATGTAAATTGTCTGATAAATTTAATTGAACTATATCAACAAGAACATCCAGATTTGTATTCTTTATTTGAAGAAAAATTTGGTGAATTTAATCTTGATTTTATCATCGATGATTTACCAAAAATTCTTTCATCCATGAGGATGGGAACTGATCGGATTCGTGACATTGTGCTGTCTCTAAGAAATTTTTCTCGACTCGATCAGTCAGAGAAAAAAGCCGTTAATATTCATGAAGGTATTGAAAGTACTTTATTACTTTTAAATCATCGGATACACCCAAAAATTGAAATTATTAAAAAATATGGGAATCTGCCACCAGTTCAATGTTATCCAGCGCAACTAAACCAAGTATTTATGAATATCCTTAGTAATGGCATTGATGCTTTACTAGAGCGAGATAATCAGATCCAAAAGCAAATTGTGATTACAACTGAAGTAACTGAATTAGAAACAGTCGTAATCACATTCAAAGATAACGGTGATGGAATAGATGCGGAAATCAAAAGTAAGATATTTGATCCTTTTTTTACAACTAAACCAATTAATAAAGGAACGGGATTGGGTTTAGCAATTAGCCATCAAATTATTGAGAAACATCAGGGAAATATCCAGCTAAAATCTGAAATTGGCTATGGAACTGAATTTGCGATCGAAATTCCAATAGCATTAGCTGTTAATCATAAAAGCAACACTTGAATTAAGACTTCACCGGAGAATTATTTCCTCGGAGGTTGATTCATCTTTTAACTTATAAGTTATTAAAGAAAAATGCAGAATTAATCCTGAATTCTATTTTAATAAATCCTTGAAGAAGAATTCAGAATTCAGAAGTCACAATAAATATTCTGGCGACTGACGCATGAATTCTGTTTTGATAATAAATTAAATGCGATCGCAGTTGTAGGAATCGATAATTCATATCATCAAATCTTGATGATGATATTATGAATCATTTGCTACCGCTTGCGTGCATGGGATGAGTGACCCTAGTGTTAAAAGAAATCGTGCAAAGCTAAACCCTCATCCCAGAAGTCGAATAGGAAGCTACAATGGCAATTCCAAATAAACAAGTAAAATCTAATACTGATATTTTAGATAATAGACGCACCCAAACTCGCATCCAGGTGCGTATTCCTAAAGACTTGCATGAGAAACCAGTCATTTCACGACTGGTTTCTCACTATGGTGTCACAGTCATTATTGCTGATGCTCAGGTAAACGCAAACGTGCCACAATATAGCTGCTTCGATCTGGAACTGCGAGGTACTGTTTCCCAGATTGAAAGTGCCTTGACTTACCTGGATGAACTAGATTTAGAAGTTTTGCAACAATCTAGCCCTGAAGAAGATGGTTGGTAAATTGAGTGCTGAGTCCTGAGTTATGAGTGCTGAGTCAAAAACACTCAGCACTCAGCACTCAACACTCGGTACTGAGTTTAGGCCATTTGATTTTCAATCGCCCACCGCGCTAATTCAGTGCGGTTGTGGAGATTGGTTTTGCCCAACATATTGGACACATGGCTTTCAACAGTGCGCTGACTAACATTTAGTTCTTCAGCAATTTCACGGTTAGCTAAACCCCTAGCAACAAACTGGACTACTTTCAGTTCAGTTGGGGTTAATTGCACATCGAAGGGAACCTGGATGCGGGAACCGTTTTCGCCTCCTTTTGCTTGGTGTTCTTTCCAACGGATAGTTTGTTTCAGCGAGGATTCAACTTGCGCTACGAGTTCTTCTGGTTCAAAGGGCTTGACCATATAAACATCAGCACCTTTATTCAGACCCTTAACTCGGTCTGCACTTTGTCCCTTAGCTGAAAGGAAAAGAACCGGAATCCAGCTGGTGCGTTCGTTTTGCCGGACTTGTTCCACAAAAGTATATCCGTCCATTTCCGGCATCATCACATCGCAGATGATCATGTCTGGAACATCTTGCTCTAAAATTTCCAGAGCTTCACGTCCATTTTCGGCGGTGATGACTTCATATCCCCGGAATTCTAAGTAATCCTTCACCAGCAAGATGAGGTTAGGGTCATCATCAATCAATAGAAGTCGTTTGTGATCTTTCATGCTGGGCTCTTTCATAGCAGTGGCACTTGTCGCGCTTCGGTCCATCAAAGTCTTGAATATTTATCCTCTATGGTGGGTTATTCGAGATGTTGTCCTTTTTCCTACTTAACTTGCCTTTGCTGTCTCGAAGTCTTAAAAATGCCGAGCATTTTCAATAGACTAGTAGCTCGATAGCAAAAGTCCAGCAAGGATACGTATAGCAGTAGTATCTATAATGCGCTATTATATATCGCATTGAAAGGGGCGGGCGAGAAAACACTGATAAAATAATAATCCTTCTGACTCACAAGTAAGTATTGGCTTAAAGATGACCCTACCTCAAAAGCAACCCGCACTTTCTTTAAGCTTACTGCTATACCATGTCCTTCGGTTGTTAAGCCTCTATGAGGTGTTCACAAGAAACTAGGAAGTTTCTGGCAAAGGATGGGTTAAAAACGCATATTTTTCAACCACCACTATGCCTATTAACTGTTCTCGGACGATCCGCAGGGGTAACTTCCGGGTTTGCTTGGCGATACCAGACACCATCAGGGTAAACCACCATTATGGGTCTAGAACAAGAAACACGCAAGTAATTGGCTTTGGTTTTATAGACGGAGATCGGATAACTCTGTTGCGCCTCATCAAGTTTTAACTCTTTAAGTCGTATTTTTAAGTAATCCCAGAATTCCAGACTAGCTCGTTTTGAGCAGCAATTGTCTGGTTAGCGCAAATAAAGTTGACTAGGAAGTAGGGAATGGGGAAGAATTCTCATAATTCTTAACTCCCTACTCCCTACTCTCTTCGTAACTTACGGAACAAAACCTGAAAGGTAGAAATAATTAAGCATTTATACTTAAGTACATCTATAGGACTCATATTTGATTTTTGAAAAAACTCAGTACACCTTTATTCCTTCTTCCCAGTCTCCAGTCCCCAGTCTCTACGAGTAATTCAGGAATCAAATCGGATTGCTATATAACCTTCTAGTTCGGGAACCCGTACTAAAGGGATTCTTGCCATTGGATGCCATTTTTCGGTAAATTAGCACTCAGGAGTTGAGAGTGCTAAACTGGAGAAAATAATTATGGCAGCTTTATCTCTAAGCGTTTCTACAGTTAAACCCTTGGGCGATCGCGTTTTCGTAAAAGTGAGCGCCTCTGAGGAAAAGACCGCAGGTGGTCTGTATTTGCCCGATACCGCCAAGGAAAAGCCCCAAGTAGGGGAAGTAGTCGCCCTTGGCCCTGGCAAGCGTAATGACGATGGAAACCGTCAGGAATTGGAAATTAAAGTCGGCGACAAGGTGCTGTACTCTAAGTACGCTGGCACTGACATCAAGCTCGGCACCGAAGAATATGTACTGCTTTCTGAAAAAGATATTTTAGCAGTCGTTATTTAGTGGTCATTAGTCATTGGTCATTAGTCATTAGCCAATGACAAAGGACAAATGACAAATGATGAAGAACAAAAGACAAATGACAAAGGACAACTAACAATTATGGCAAAGCGCATTATCTACAACGAAAACGCCCGTCGTGCCTTGGAACGAGGCATTGACATTCTGGCTGAGGCTGTAGCTGTTACCCTTGGCCCCAAAGGTCGTAACGTAGTCCTAGAAAAGAAATTTGGCGCACCACAAATCGTCAATGACGGTGTAACGATCGCTAAAGAGATCGAATTAGAAGACCACATTGAAAACACTGGTGTAGCTTTGATTCGTCAAGCTGCTTCTAAAACCAACGATGCTGCGGGCGATGGTACCACAACTGCCACCGTTTTAGCCCATGCGATCGTCAAAGAAGGCTTGCGGAACGTTGCAGCTGGTGCTAATGCGATTTCCCTCAAGCGTGGTATTGACAAAGCTACTGCCTTCCTAGTAGAGAAAATCAAAGAACACGCCCGTCCAGTGGAAGATTCCAAAGCCATTGCCCAAGTTGGTGCCATCTCGGCTGGTAATGACGAAGAAGTTGGTCAGATGATTGCTCAAGCAATGGACAAGGTGGGCAAGGAAGGCGTAATTTCCCTAGAAGAAGGGAAATCTATGTTCACCGAGTTGGAAATCACTGAAGGGATGCGCTTTGACAAAGGCTACATCTCTCCTTATTTCGCTACCGACGCTGAACGGATGGAAGCGGTTTTTGATGAGCCTTTCTTGCTGTTGACCGATAAGAAAATCGCTTTGGTACAAGACCTTGTGCCAGTGTTAGAGCAAGTAGCTCGTGCTGGTCGTCCTTTGGTGATTATCGCCGAAGATATTGAAAAAGAAGCTTTGGCAACTTTGGTTGTAAACCGTTTGCGCGGTGTGCTGAACGTGGCTGCTGTTAAGGCTCCTGGCTTTGGCGATCGCCGCAAAGCACTACTAGAAGACATTGCTGTTTTAACTGGTGGTCAACTAATTACCGAAGATGCTGGTTTGAAGCTAGATAATACCAAGCTGGATAGCCTGGGTAAAGCTCGCCGGATCACCATCACCAAGGACAGCACCACAATTGTTGCCGAAGGTAACGAAGCTGCTGTTAAGGCTCGTGTCGAACAGATTCGTCGTCAAATCGATGAAACCGAATCTTCTTACGACAAAGAGAAACTCCAAGAGCGTCTTGCTAAACTCTCTGGTGGTGTTGCTGTAGTGAAAGTGGGTGCAGCGACCGAAACCGAAATGAAAGACAAGAAACTGCGCCTAGAAGACGCTATCAACGCCACTAAAGCTGCTGTGGAAGAAGGTATCGTTCCTGGTGGTGGTACAACTCTGGCTCACCTGGCTCCTGAATTGGAAGTTTGGGCAAAGAGCAATCTTAAAGATGAAGAGTTGATTGGTGCGCTGATTGTGGTTCGCGCCTTACCTGCTCCTCTGAAGCGGATTGCTGAAAACGCCGGTCAGAATGGTGCTGTGATCGCTGAACGCGTGAAAGAGAAAGAATTCAACGTTGGCTACAACGCTGCAACCAACGAATTCGTCGATTTGTTAGCTGCTGGTATTGTTGACCCTGCGAAAGTGACTCGTTCTGCTCTGCAAAACGCTGCTTCCATCGCTGGTATGGTGTTGACAACCGAATGTATTATAGTTGACAAGCCTGAGCCTAAAGATGGCGCTCCTGCTGGTGCTGGTGCTGGCGGCGGTGACTTCGATTACTAATACTTTGTAGTTAGATAATTTGTCAGAACAGCTGCTTCCTTTATGGAGGCGGCTGTTTTTTTGTGTCAGTAGAAGAGGAAGAAAGTGAGTTACGACAACGCTTGTAAATATTTAGCTGAACAATCGCATCCACATACCACAATCCCTTTTTAGTCGCCAATATTACTTGTATTCCTTTTCAGTATTTTCTCACGAATGATTCAGGATTGCTATAGTTGCGTAGAAATCCAATTTCCCTTTTCATCGTACCAACGTAACCACAAGCGTTCGATGCCTTCATAAGCGCCTTGCCAAAGTCCTAAACCTAATTGTATTCCTGGCATCCACACTCTAGAAAAGGAGAATCCTGACCGACTAACTTTAAGTTAACGGATTGCAGTAAAGGTTTAGCGAAAATCAAAAGAAAAATATTTTATTCTACCTGAGAAAGACGCGATAAATTGCGTCTTTCGTTTTTACTGGAATAGGAATGACAATTTTCTCTATTAGTCAGGTAAACCTTTTTTATAATTACCTCAAGGCTAATTAAATTACTTTCTATAAATACTATTGTTGGTTGATAAAATGAGCCAGGTTTTGCAATATCCACTCCACAATGTTCTAGAAGCCCGTGCCCGCTTGGGTGAAAGCCCTATCTGGGATTCTACCCAAAACGTAATTTACTGGGTTGATATCTACAACCATCGGGTACATCAGTTCAATCCGGCTACGGGGAAAGACTTGTTTTTTGATGTGGGAGATGTGGTAAGTGCGATCGCCACAGCAGGTAAAGATAGATTAATTATGGCACTGCGTCATCATCTGGCATTTCTCAACACCCAGACAGGTGAAGTTACACCCATTTTGGAAATTGAAGGAAATCTGGCAGATAATCGTTTGAATGATGGTAAATGTGACTCTCAAGGTCGTTTTTGGATCGGCTCAACGTGTTCTTTAGAAAAACCCCAAGCTAGCCTCTATCGCTACGATCGCGACGGCTCATTGCATATCATGGAAACGGGATTGACTATCTCTAATGGTCTGGGGTGGAGTCCCGATCAAAAAACATTTTACTTGAGTGATTCTCCTCACCAAAAGATATATGCTTATGATTTTAATTCAGTAACAGGTAGCATTACTAATCGCCGAATTTTTGTTGATTTAACTCATGAATCTTTCTACCCAGATGGGTTGACGATAGATAGTCAAGGAAATATTTGGTCAGCGATGTGGGATGGATGGTGTGTGATTCGTTTCAACCCCAAGGGTGAGGAGATATTGCGGATCAAACTACCTGTGCAATTGCCAACCAGCTGCACTTTTGGCGGCAAAGATTTGCAAACACTTTACATTACTACTGCTTCAGTTGGACTCAGCCAAGGGGAGATTGAAAAAAGTTTCTATTCTGGTGATTTGTTTGCTCTCCAGACTGATGTTAGGGGATTACCTAGTTATGATTTTGAGAAATAAAGGGGCTAATTAAGGCAAGAGACGGCGATTTATCGCGTCTTTGTGATATGGGGCGTGTCTTTTGATCTTGAAGTTCCGAGTTCAAAGGCGCAACTTCCCAGTTCAAAGGCGCAACTTCCCAGTTCAAAGGTGCAACTTCCCAGTTCAAAGGCGCAACTTCCCAGTTCAGAGGCGCAACTTCCGAGTTTAAAGAGACTTCCAAATAAAAAAACATCAGTCTCGTGAAGCTTTTTTGGTTTCACTTTGTACTTAAAGGTATATTTTCCCTACTTGGAATTTGTGGTATGAGGTAAATTGCTCCAGATATTAATGTCAAGGCAACAGAGTGCTAATAATTAGGGTAAGGATTGGATAAACTGAAAGGAAATATTTGCAGTCAAAGGCTTTGGCAGGGGTTTTCCTTGTGCTTGGTAATCTTCAATCAAAAGTTCCAGCACTTCCTCACCATTATTTAGAGCATCGGCGTAGGTATTTCCATGAGTGTGTGCATAAGGGCCAAACTCAGGTAAACTGACAACGTACTTTTTATCTTCATCAGACCACTGAATTACAATACTATATTGTGGTTTCATTAGTGCTAGCTTTTTGCGGCAAAAGATAAATACCCCCAGAGATTAACGTCAAGGTGACGGAAATCCAAAAGGCAATCAGAGAGGGAGTTTGCCAGACTTGAGGTAATGGCGCAATCAGAAGGGCGATCGCCACTATTTGACTAACTGTTTTGAGTTTACCCCAAATGTTCGCTCCGGTAATTGTTGTTTGATTGACTCGCCAACCAGCGATCGCTAATTCCCGCGCTAAAATCAAAAACACTCCCCAAGCTGGCACTTTTCCTAGTTCAATAAAAACCAGCAACGGCGCAAGTACCAGAAGTTTATCCACCAAGGGATCAAGAAACTTACCCAATTCACTAATTTGGTTGAGTTTCCGTGCCAAATAGCCGTCTAACCAATCAGTTAACGCCGCAATCAGAAAAATCGCCAAACATATCCACTGAGCTTGAGGTGTAGGATTATATAAACCGTAAAGCAGAAATGGTATCCCCAATAGGCGAGAGAAGGTAATCCAGTTGGGTATGGTCATAGGGAATTCAAAAAGAAATAATTCGTAATTCGTAATTCGTCAATTTTGTTTTGTAATGGGGATTTAACCCCAACACAAAACTTGCTTTCATGCGTGAGGTAGGGGTATTAAACCCTATCCTAAAATTGTCAAATCCTTCATTCCGTGAAATCCTTAAATCAGTTAAATCAGTGATAAAGCTTCAAAATTAACAACTGTAAAGCAACAAGCAGCCAGGGAAATATGCAAAATCTATGCAGATTAGTGTATCTGAGTGTGGCTGCATGGGAAAATCTGTTTTCTATAGCTCTCCTAAAACAATACTATGACTGAACACACAGACTCCGAATTCCGCATCGAACGCGATTCGATGGGCGATCGCCAAATTGCTAGTAGCGCTTATTACGGCATTCAAACGCTGAGGGCAATCGAAAACTTCCCCATTAGCGGCATTAAGCCTTTAGATACTTACGTAGATGCTGGATTGATAATTAAAAAAGCTACAGCAATTGTAAATGGCGAACTAAATTGTATTCCCCAAGATATTAGTCAGGCGATTGTCCAAGCAACTGATGAAATCTTAGCTGGGAAGTTCCGAGATCAATTTGTTGTGGATGTTTATCAGGCGGGTGCTGGAACATCCCACCACATGAATGTCAACGAAGTTTTAGCAAATCGCGCCTTAGAAATACTTGGTGAAGAAAAGGGCAATTATAAACGTGTTAGTCCTAATGACCACGTTAATTATGGACAGTCTACCAATGATGTGATTCCGACTGCAATTCGCATTGGTGGATTATTGGCATTATCTAAGACATTGCACCCAGCAATAGATAGTGCGATCGCATCTTTAGAAAACAAAGCTGTAGAATTTCAAGATATCGTCAAATCTGGCAGAACCCACTTACAAGACGCTGTACCCGTGCGTTTGGGTGAAAATTTTCGGGCTTGGGCGCAAATTCTGACAGAACATCAAAACCGGATTTACACCGCCTCTGGTGATTTGATGGTGCTAGGTTTGGGAGGTAGTGCAGCCGGAACAGGATTAAATACTCATCCTCTGTATCGCGCCCGTGTGGTAGAAGTTCTTTCAGAATTGATTGATACTCCTTTAGAACCTGCGCCTCATCTCATGGCAGCTATGCAGAGTATGGCACCATTTGTAAATGTTTCTGGTGCTTTACGCAACTTAGCCCAGGATTTAGTCAAAATATCTCACGATTTGCGATTGATGGATTCAGGCCCAAAAACCGGCTTGAAAGAGATTCAACTCCCCCCAGTGCAACCCGGTTCCTCGATTATGCCAGGGAAGTATAACCCAGTGATGGCAGAGATGACATCAATGGTATGTTTTCAGGTGATGGGTTACGACAGTGCGATCGCTTTAGCCGCACAAGCCGGACAATTAGAATTAAATGTGATGATGCCACTGATTGCTTATAACCTAATTCACAGCATCGAAATCCTCGGTAATACCATCGCCGCCCTAACTAAATCTTGCATCCCGGGAATTACAGCTAACAAAGAGCGTTGTTTAGCTTATGCCGAAGGCAGTTTAGCTTTAGTAACCGCACTAAATACCCACATCGGTTATTTAAATGCCGCAGCTGTGGCTAAAGAATCTTTAGAAACTGGTAAATCCCTACGCCAAATCGTTCTAGAACGAGGATTGATGAGTGAAACAGACTTAGCCACAGTGTTAAATCTAGAACAAATGAGTGGTATCTTACCCCTGAAGACAGAATAATAAGAGTGCTGAGTGCTGAGTGCTGAGTTAGGAGTTAAGAGTAGAGACGCGAAAAATCTTTGTCTGTACAAGAGTTAGGAGTTTTGTTTATCTCCTTGTCCCCTCATCTCCCTTTTCTCCCTCATCCCCCTCAGTCCTCAGTCCCCAGTCCTCAGTCCCTAATCCCTATCTACTATGCAGACTCAAAAACCATCCGTCAGTCTCATTCGGGCTACATCCTACGAACGAGAGGCTTTACGAGAATCCTTAGTCACCCTCCTAGAACCTTTTGGAGGAATGGCAGCGTTTGTGAAAAAAGGCGATCGCGTTTTACTAAAACCAAATCTACTTACAGGCTCGCGTCCTGGTAAAGAGTGTATCACCCGTGCCGAACTAGTTTACCAAGTTGCCCAGATGGTAATTGAGGTTGGCGGTAAGCCATTTTTGGGTGATAGTCCGGCTTTTGGCAGTGCTAAGGGCGTAGCAGTAGCAAATGGCTATCTGCCTATTTTAGAAGAACTCAATCTTCCCATCATCGATTTTCACGGTCAGCGTTACCAAACCGTTAGCGACAATTTTAACCATCTGCGCCTGTCTAAAGAAGCAATGGAAGCAGATGTAGTGATTAACTTACCGAAAGTGAAATCACACATGCAGTTAACATTAACACTGGGCGTAAAAAACTTATTTGGTTGCGTCCCTGGCAAAATGAAAGCTTGGTGGCACATGGAAGCCGGAAAAGACGCGAATAGATTTGGTGAAATGTTAGTAGAAACTGCCAGGGCAATTAACCCTAACTTAACCATATTAGATGGCATTATCGGTCATCAAGGTAATGGCCCCAGCAACGGGGAACCTCGCCAACTGGGAATTTTAGCAGCCGCATCAGATATATTTGCCTTAGATCGGGCAATGGTAGAAATCCTCAATGTTTCTCCTGAACAAGTACCCACAGTTGCAGCTTCCCAAAGGCTAGGGGTTTGTCCAGAACTTAATGCCATAGAGTTTCCGCATTTAAATCCTGAATTATTAAAAATAGAAGATTGGCAACTACCAGACAATTTGATCCCCATCGATTTTGGTATGCCCCGCGTAATTAAGTCTACGTTTAAACATCTTTACACCCGATTCATCAAGGAACCAATGAGTGTTTATGGGAGGGAGTGAGGGAGACAAGGGAGACAAGGGAGACAAGGAGATAAACAAAACTCCTAACTCTTGTAGAGACGCAATTAATCGCGTCTCTACTCTTAACTCCTAACTCAGCACTCCTAACGCCCAATGCCCCAAAAAATTTAATGCAAACTTCGTTACAGCAATTTAATTTATTAGGAGAGTAATCTGTAATTACCCTCCGATTGCTTAACCAGACCGCCCTATTATAGTTAGTGGCGGTTTTTTTAGCTGATTAATTTGTTACACCGTTTCTCGTTTTAGATTTTGATTATCCAAAAAGTTACACGGATTTAGATCGTTTTTTACTCTACCTATATATAGATTGACAAAATTGCTATGTATTGGATAGATTTGATAATTTAAATTATGAAATATTTCTCTAGTGGTACTACTGAATCCACGCTGCACAACAGAGTTGATGTACCTGTATTTATTCAGTAGTCATAATTGGTGATAAAAATTATTCCTACCTATTTTTTCTCTGGTGTCCAATGTTTTTGTGTATAACCACCGGATAAAAATCTCAAATACTGACTATTTTTCAGTACTTTTGCGGTTTTGTGTCCTGTATCACAAATTAGTAATTCCAGTAAAATGACCTTATCAAAGGCATTTTAGGATGTTATAATCATGAAGTATCGGACAAATAGATTTTGCTAATTAATCTTTAAGCAGCGAAAAAATGTTGTTTATGATGCTGTTAAAGTTGGCTTTGCGTATGCGAACCGTTACACCATACAGGGAAACATCTGAAAATATTAATCGCAAAATAAAACATGATTTGTTTTGCAACCTAGTGCTAAGAATTCCATGTATAAAAACGCTATTATGACAGTTTTAAAACTGGTTTAGCTTGTAGAATGCTATACATTCTAAAGTTTAAAAATAGCTAAAATAGCCTCAAGACTCTCACTCAGAGAGTAGACCTACACAGTGTACAGTGTTACGAAGAACTTCAATTTTGTATGAATTCAAATAGCCAGTCTGCCAATTCTACCGACACATATTCCCAACGTTTGGCAGACATTGTGGGAACTGCGATCGCTCTGTTGACTCTTACCCTACCCGTATTTGTCATCGCCCACTATTCTTCAACTAATGTTCAAAATAACCAGCAACCCCTAGTTCAAAACCTCAAAGGAAGTCAAGATTGATAAAGCTTCCCATTCATATCATATTTCACCAGCAGAAAAGAGCTACAATCCATAATACTGTAGATGTGAACGCCAAGTAAAACCAAACGATCTGGAAGATTTATTTTAGCAGCCAATGTCTTCGATGCCGAAGAACTTAGCGATGACAATTTTTCTTTTGAATACTAAAAGGACGTTTTAAAAATCCCTAAAGGTATAACTTTGTAGTCTGCGCTGGATTAAGTACAACGCCAAATCAAGATTTTTGCTATGTAATGATACCATTTCTCTATGAAGCTGCACATTATTTTGATCCCTGCCACCTCTCCTTAGCAAAGGGAAGTGCCGGAGGCGGCAGGTTCTTTCTATGCGTCTTCATCAATAAATAGTATGAGATGCTTTGCTGTATTAACTATGAGAGCAAAAGACTCTTTTAAAGATCGAAAACTATATAGCTGTTTTCGATAATTACTACCTGGAATATAGAACCCTAGTTTGTCTTTCAAGATGTTCTTTAATACTTACACACACAAATCTGCATACAATAAAGGAGTTGAATTATGTTAAATATTGCCCAGGAAACCAAAGAGCAACTAAAAAAAATCCTTATAAAAACAGAGTTGTATGATAAGTATTATCAACAGTCTTATTGGCATAAATTATATATTTCTCTTTTTAGACAAGATTTGGTAAGAAAGAGACAAGCAAGTTTTGCAATTTAATCAAAGTATTTTAGCTTCCGATAGTCTTGTATTTGATATAGGAGCAAATGTTGGATATAAAGCAGATGTTTATTTAAAGATAGGATGTAAAGTCATAGCTGTAGATCCCGATCCTAGAAATATAAAAATCTTAAAAAGGGTATTTAATAACAATAAACAAATAACCATAGTTGAAAAAGCAGTAAGTAGTAAAATTGGGGCAGAAAAAATTTATATATCAGAGAAAAATTCTGCCTTAACTACTTTCAGTACCAAGTGGAAATCATTCTTAGAAACTCAAAAGGATAGAAAATTATCTCAATTTTCTGCTAGCCTACAAACTTATGAAGTACCCACTACTACCCTTGATTCTTTAATCGATCAGTTTGGGACTCCAGAATACATAAAAATTGATGTCGAAGGATATGAACTAGAGGCATTGAAAGGATTGTCTCATCCAATAAAATTAATTAGTATAGAGGCTAATCTGCCAGAATTTAGCGAAGAAACAATTAATGGTGTTTTGCATTTATTTGAAATAGAAAATAAGTGCCTATTTAATTATGTTTTAAATGATACTAAAAATTTTGAACTCGATACTTGGTTAGACTATAGAGGAATAATTGACTTTCTCAAAAATACCAATTTAAGGTATATGGAGATTTATTGCAAAATGGAATAATTGTTTGTTAAATATTTTAAGTAATGGATTATGGGGCGATCGCCAACCATAGTGGTTTTCACTTAAGTGAGGTACAACAACCCCACCCCCAGCTCCTAAAAGCAAGCTAGGAGGGAACTATTAATAGAGCAAATGAATACTTTGAGAAGAGATCCACATATTGCCCTAAAATTCTACACGGGGAGCGAAGTTGACTGAGTGCCCCCATGATATGTTATCAGAGGAGTTTTTTGTGGACTTATCTCGTATTCCTGCCCAACCGAAACCGGGTCTAATCAACGTTCTGATTGAAATTACTGGCGGAAGTAAAAATAAATACGAATATGACAAGGGACTAGAAGCTTTTGCTCTAGACCGAGTACTTTCTTCCTCGGTACAATATCCCTATGACTACGGCTTTGTACCCAATACTTTGGCTGAAGATGGCGATCCCCTAGATGGTATGGTCATAATTGACGAGCCGACCTTTCCAGGCTGCGTTATTGCTGCGCGACCGATTGGCTTCTTAGAGATGATTGATGGTGGCGATCGCGATGAAAAAATCCTTTGTGTTCCTGACAAAGATCCGCGCTACACTCAAGTAAAATCCCTGAGAGACGTAGCGCCACATCGCTTAGAAGAAATTGCCGAATTTTTCCGTAGTTATAAAAATCTGGAAAAAAAGGTGACTGAAATTCTCGGTTGGCAAGATGTAGACAAGGTTGCAGCAATAGTTGAAAAATCCGTCAAAGCTTATAGAGGATAATAGAGGAGTTAGGAGTTAAGAGTTATGAATTTTTATTCCTAACTCCCGTACAGACGCGATTAATCGCGTCTGTACTCATAACTTTCGCTTGTTACGGATCGCAAAAACTGCCACCAAACCCAAATCAGAATGCAGCGTACTATCCTTTTGGCAAAAATTCATAACTGCACCCTCACAGGGGCGAATATCAACTACGTGGGTAGTATCAGCATTGATGAAATCCTTTTAGAAAAAGCTGGTATCTTACCTTATGAACAGGTGCAAGTAGTTAATAGTGCCAACGGTCAGCGCTTTATTACCTATGCGATCCCCGCTCCAGCCCATTCAGGAATCATTGAATTAAATGGAGGTGCGGCACGTCTAGGCATTATTGGCGATCGCTTGATTATAATGACTTACGGGCAGTTCACTCCAGAAGAGTTAAAAAGTTACTCTCCTACGGTAGTCATTGTAGACGAAAAAAACAGGCTGTTGGAAGTGCGGCGCTACGATGACCTGCTCAGTAAGGTCTAATTTCAAGAAAAATGTCAAATTTTGAGTTTTCGAGTTCCCAAGGCTACATACCTGAAAAGTCAGCTACCCTGCCAATTAATCCAGCAGGTGAATTTCTCGTGCAATTCTGGGGTGTCAGAGGTTTAATTCCTACCCCAAGTATCGACACCAACCGTTATGGTGGTAATACCGCTTGTGTAGAAATGCAGGTAGCTGGGAAACGCTTAATTTTCGATGGCGGTACTGGCTTACGCATACTGGGTAAAACTTGGCAAGAACTACAACAGCCATTAGAAGCCCATTTATTTTTTACCAACTGCCAATCAAACAGAATTCAAGGGTTTCCCTTTTTTGCTCCCGCATTTATTGGGGAAAATAGTTTCCATATTTACGGCACAGCTGCATCAAATGGAGCCTCAATCAAACAATGTCTGTACGATCAGATGCTCCAGCCACACTTTCCTTACCCTTTACAGGTAATGCAATCAGAATTGCAGTTTTACAATTTGACTCCAGAAAGTGACCTGAAGTTAGATGATGTCACCATTACAACTGCATTAATTAATCAAACTCAGCGATCGGTTGGCTACCGAGTTACTTGGCAAGAATATAGTGTTGCCTACATCACAGATTTGCACCAGAATGCCGAGCAAGTGGAGCAAGAGCGGATTTTAGAGTTTATTAAAGGCGTTGACTTGCTGATTGCTAATGCCACTTACACTCCGCCGACATCTCACAACCATGATTCTGCTGATTTGCTTTGGCAAGCTGCGGTAAATGCTGCTCTGAGTGCTGGCGTTAAACGGCTAGCCATTTCTCATCATCACCCAGATGACCATGATGATTTTCTTGACGAGGTTCAAGTCGATATTAAATCTGCTTTTCCTCAAGCCATACTAGCCCATGAAGGTCTAGTATTAACTGTTAAGTGATTTAGAGTCGCTATAGCGATCGCCTAAGTTATGTTTAGGGTCATAGCCCTGACTGGGGAAGGAAGTTTCGCAGCACTGGTAGCCCTAAACCTTTACTACAAGTGATTGGCAGCCTTTATAAAAAAGCCGTTTTACCTGTTTTTCTGAGATCAGGCAGGCTTTTTTTTTCAGAGTATATGCTCTACTCTGTACAAACTAAACCCAAATTACACAGATATCGGCTCAATCCTAAAAAAGCTCAACGTTATATCAATATATATAATCAGTAATTACAGGTAATGGCTCGTAATAAAAAACTGATTGTAAATTTTTTTATCTATAGCGATTAATACCAATTTTGAGCATGGTAATATTATCTACAAAATGCACTTTTGAGCCTCGATAATTAAATTCTAGTGACTTTCAAAGAGTTGAAATTTAAACTCAATTTTCGATGATAGTTTTTGAATTGCAAATATTTATAAGAACTTGAAAGACCCCAAGTGCTTATAAATGGCTGTCAGACATGAGAAATTTCACCAAGAGCATCTAATAAAATCTTATGTGGTATTAAACCGATAGCTGATTTCGGTGACTTACATACCTCAATTCAAATGAAAAGCTAGTAAAGCTTCTCAAAAACTTTTCGGTCTACTGAAGTAGAAAATATACCAAATCCCCACACTCTGGGGGAAATCAATTGAAAGGAAACCTTATAGAATGATTACTAACTCCAAAGCCTTTTTGACTTTGACGTTTGCTATGTCCATCGGGTTTACCTTGACGGATTCCGTCATCCAGGTGGCGTCGGCAAAGTTCGTTAGCGTTCCGTCTAACTACGTCTACGACACGAGCGGGCGATCAGGACCCGTCGCCCGTCACGACTACTGCACTAATTCGCCCGACGAGTTCCCGAACCCGTTTGGCGGGAATGCCGACTTCCGCGGTCCGTGCGCCCGTCACGACCTGTGCTACGACAGCCCGACGGACAAGAAGGTATGCGACGTGCGCCTCCTTCAGGACATGCGTAAGAACTGCGCGGACAAATACAGTGCCTTCAATCCGGTTCGCTCTGCTTGCTACGATACGGCGAAAATCTATTTCGCGGCTGTCGTCGTCGCGTCCTAAATCGAGTGAACTTTCTGACGGGAGCAACGCGATTTTGTGAGATCGGGTGAAAAAGGTGCGATCGCAGTTTCTATTCAAAGAGGATGTTTGAAAAGTCTAAATTGTTACTCGCCTTAGCTACTGGAAGTCGCGGCTACACGAGACTTTACCCACCTTCGTAGGTTAAAAACCTTTATAGACTACACGCGCTTTGGACACAGCAATGCTGTGCCCTTACTATTCCACACAATTAAAATCGGCTATATTGACCCTACGAAGCATTTTGCAACTCGGCTGTGCGGATTGAAAGCTGCTCTGTCTTATTACCCCGTTGCACTTTTACCTGTAATACTTGACCAAGGCGACTGTCTTCCACAAAATTCTGCAATTGTTCAGCACTGGTAACAGCTTTACCATCAACTTGTAGAATTACATCTCCGCGCCGGATACCCGCAGATGCAGCTGGAGAATTGGGGACAACTCGCATGACAAAAACACCATTGATTTCTGGTATCTGAATCGGAGAGTTGGGATCGGTGTTATTTTGCTTGGCGAGATCGGGTGTCAAAGTTAGCATTTGCACGCCCAAATAGGGGTGAGCAACCTTGCCATCACGTTGCAATTGGGCGGCGATCGCTTTAGCTTTATCAATAGGAATGGCAAACCCAATACCCATTGCATCAGGGCGAATGGCTGTGTTAATACCAATCACTTCACCTTGACCATTCAATAGTGGCCCGCCAGAGTTACCAGGGTTAATAGCAGCGTCTGTCTGAATGAAGTCTAAACGTTTGTCACGAATGCCCACTTGGGCGCTGGAACGTTTGAGGGTACTGATAATTCCCAAGGTAACGGTGTTATCGAATCCTAAAGGATTACCAACTGCGATCGCCCAGTCTCCTACTTGGACATTACTGGAAGAACCCAAGGGTGCTACCGGTAAATCTTTACCAGCGTTAATCTTGACTACTGCCAAATCTGTAACTTCATCAATACCCTGAACTTTCCCTTCAAAGGTGCGCCCATCTTTGAGCCGGACTGTTACTTTATCAGCCTTATCGACCACATGAGCATTAGTCAAAACTAAGCCGCTCTTGTCAATAATGAAACCTGAGCCTAAACCGCGTAACTGCTCAGAAGGCGGCATTTGTTGAGAGAAACCGTCACCAAAAAACCGCCGTAAAAAGGGGTCTTCTAAAAATGGATCGACGCGACGAGCAATTGTCCGCTCAGTATCAATACGGACAACTGCTGAACCAACACGATTCACTGCTGCGGTGACAAAGCTACTGCTACCGATCGCAGCACTGGTTGGCGATTGTCGTTGAGCAATTAGATTTAAAGTATCTCCAGCAGTTATTTTGGGTGCTGGTTCGGCTTGGGAGGGTAACACCTGCAATGTGCTAACCGCTAGCAGAACTCCTAGCGCGATCGCTAAAACATGAGTACTTAGTTGCCGTAAAGACCGAGATAATTTGGGAAATCGCATAATCACAACCTAATTTATAAGCTTAATTGTTGCTTAGTCGTGAAAAATCTATTTACAGTTATTTTTACTTCAGGTTTCGCTTACTCTTCCCAATACTGGGGTTAGGGCATTTTGCGAACTACCTGTAATCAACTTAATAGAAAATTTAACCCAAAAGCTATTATGGACATTTACCCTTTACAAGTTCGGTTTTTACCCATCAATAAAACTTTTGGATTGCCGCTCAGACTGTCTGTTCTAACCGTAGACTATGGATGAACTAACTTTTGTATAAAATTTCATTGCGATTAGTCGCGCCTAGCTGGGGTAAAGAGTTGATGGCTGAGTGGGGAGTCAGGGCAATAGGAACGGTTAGAGGTAGTTGTAATTGTTTGACAACACTTTGTAAGAGTTGATCTTGTCCAGTACGGAAACCCCAGACATTTGTCCCACGGTTGATAATAGCAAACCAAACCAAACCGCGATCGCGTGTGGGCATCACTCCCGCTAAAGCGCTCACATCCCGGAGAGTCCCAGTTTTGATCACAGTCGCTAGGGGAATGTGTCTAGTGTGTAGTGTCCCCCGGTGATCGAATCCAGACATGGGGAACAAATCAGCCAGATTCAGCTGATGGGCAGATGCTTCAGCTTGAATAGCCATAAACATCGCACAAACAGCCCTGGGGGAAATGCGATTTTCCGGCCCCAATCCAGAACCATTGATTAACTGAATTTCTACTTGTGGCACTCTAGCAAGATTAGCAGCAGTTGATTGGACTACAGTTGCTCCCCCTACTGAGTCTGCCAGCATCTCTGCCATATCGTTGTTACTGTAAACGTTCATTTCCTTGAGCAGTTGCTTCAAGGGCAATGAGCGATGACGCAGTAACAAAGTTTGTTGGGGGTTTACTTGCGCCTCAACTTTCACTCCACCCGCAATGAGAACTTGCGGCTTGGGCGTTCCCTTGGGCATGATTGAGTGTGTATAAATAGCGGGGCGACCCCAAGTCGCACGATTTAGCGTTTGCTTGAGCATCAGACCAGCTAGCATCGGCTGACGTTGGAAATTCATGGCAAAATTGCCAGTAATAATTAAATTCCCTTTTACTTGCTTGATGCCCATTTGATTGAGAGTATTACCAAGAGCGATCGCTTCTTCCCAAACAAACAAAGGATCGCCACGGCCATCAATGATCAAATCGCCCTGCACAACTCCATTTACCACAGGCCCAGTGACGCTGACCAAAGTATCAAATTGGTAATCTGGCCCCCAAGTTTTCAAAGCAACTAGAGAAGTGGCAATTTTGGTTAAAGAAGCAGCCGGTAGAGGTGTCGTACCTTGGTGATTTGCCATCAGCATTGGCCCCGACTGCATCCAAATCCCCTGACTCTCAGCCAGATTTTGCGCCACCACTTTTGATGTGATCAGCTTTTTCAGATATTCCTGTACAGTAGTCGCCCCAGTTGGATTTGGATCGGGGGCAAGAACTAAGCCAGGACTACTTTGCCAAGTTAGTGCATCTAAAGCATCTAGAGGTTTGATTTGTACCCCAGCCATTTCCAGCCAAAGCGACACCAAACCTGAACCCAATAATTCCAGCATTTTTTATTCCTCTGTCAGGATTTGAAACGTTGTTTACTGTGCTAATATACAAGTCTTTTTACGAGAATCAGTATTGAGCCA
Source organism: Nostoc sp. NMS4 (assembly GCF_017115095.1). GTDB lineage: Bacteria > Cyanobacteriota > Cyanobacteriia > Cyanobacteriales > Nostocaceae > Nostoc. Next base: position 41,228 of record NZ_JABXKI010000257.1, read on the forward strand.
TAATAACTGGTGTTTTTCTCATCTGTAAGTAGGGAAGTAGGGTAAATCATATTACGGGACTTAAACATTTTTGAGGCACAAACAAGCCTCAACCCCATACAGGGCAAGGAAAATACACCAAATGCTCAAAAATGCTTGAAACCCAGATATATCAAGAAACTAGGCAAAACGATGTCAAGGTCTCTTTGCATATAGATTTGAGGCTTTTTTCTGGCTACTTTTTGTCTAAGTCCCATTAATTGGATATTTTTTTATTTGGAAGTCCCTAAGAGTAGAGACGCGATTAATCGGGTCTCTACAAGAGTTAGGAGTTTTGTTTATCTCCTTGTCCGGTCATTTCCCTCATTTCCCTCATCTTCCTCATCTCCCCTTGCTCTCAGTCCCTAATACAGATAAGGATTCGTCTTCGGTTGGTAGTCAGAACAATCGATCGCTTCTTCTGTATTGGCAATAGATGGGCGTACAGTACATTTAAGACGGTAATTATCGGTAAAATATTGGCAACCAGTACAGGGGATTTGATGCATAAGTTTGGCTGTAGTTACACTATCTCGCGCCGCCGCCCAAATACTCAAAATAACGAGAATAATTACTGTCCAAGCAACAATAAAGCAAATCGGGACTAACAAAGGTTGAATCCCATGAATGAGAAAAGATATCAGTTTAAACACTGTATGTCCTGATACAAATTAGGAATTAGAAGTATATTAACTCCTAATTCCTGCAATCCTCACCCCCCGCTCACAATACCTACCATTAGAGTACATTGTTCGCGTTAGCGTCTGTCTGCGACACGCTGCGCGAACGCAGAGAAGGTGGGGACTTCCGCGACACGTTAAACGCCAGCATGACCCAAGGCTAAACCTGTTACCAACATTCCCAGAACCAGGAAAGGTTGGGCGCTGGCTTGGTATTTAACATCGTTCTTCACAGGATCGCGCAAGAAATACATATCCTGTAAGGTAATTTGCGGGATGATTAACAATACTAGTATTGCTGCATACAAATTCTCGTGGATGCTGACAAGATAAGCTGCAATCAATCCTTGAAAGATATCTATTGTCACTACGCAAATCCAAGAGGCGGTGGTGATGCCAAACATTACAGGTAGTGAATTTAATCCTAGCTGGCGATCGCCTTCCACACTCTTAAAATCATTGACAATGGCAATGCCCAATCCAGCCAAGCTGTAGAACATTGTCAAAATCACAATTGTGGAATTGAGATCGCCAAACAAAGCGTGTCCTGTAGACCAAGGTAGGGTAATGTAACTTGCACCCAAGGCGTAGCTACCTAGCCAGCCGTTTTGTTTGAGTTTCAGGGGAGGTGCAGAATAAATGTAGGCGATGAAAGAACCGATAATTGCGATCGCTGTAATTGTCGGGAATTCATGACCAGACCACACATCTAGCACAAACGCCAAACCATAGCCAGCAATCAGTAATACCCAAATCTGAATAATTACCTGGGGTAGGGGAATTGCCCCAGAGGGGATCGGGCGATAGGGTTCATTAATGGCATCGATTTCGCGATCGTAGTAATCATTGAGGATCTGGGTGTAACCTGTCATCAACGGCCCTGCCAGCAGCATACAGGTTAATACCTTCAACACATTTTCCAGCGTCCAAGTATAGTTACCAGAAGAAGCCGCACCACAGACTACGCCCCAAATTAGGGGAATCCAGGTAATCGGCTTCATTAACTGCAAACGAATTTTCCAAATTGAAGTTTCCCCAGCAGATGCACCTTTCATCCCCAGCAACTGCCTAGTTTTCGCATTGCGATCGTTAGATGCTATAGCTTGTTCGCTGGGATTATTTGCTACTGAGTCTATAGCCTCAGTTGGGTTAGGGTCTGGGGTAATGGGAGTTGATTCTGACATAAGGTTTATTAATGAGTTAGAAGTTAGAAGTTAGGAGTTATGAATTAGTTAGTTAGGAGTTAGAAGCTATTACTTATTTATTTTTATTCCTAACTCCTCACTTTTAACTCCTAACTTTGTTCCTAACTAACTTAAAACGAAATTATCAAATAATTATTTTGAAATTTTGCTCCAGCAACAGGTCTACCACTCAGAGCCGGGGGTAAGGGAATATTGCGCCGTTGATCTCCTGCTTCTACTGTGACTTCTGGCCCATATTGAGTTAGCTTGACCTGTTTTTTGTCAAATCCTGGCAAAAATAAGCGTACTTGACGATTGTGGACGTTTATTTCAATGGGTTTGGGAGCTTGTAGAGCTTGTGCTTCAAAGTTGGGTAGAGCATCTATCAGTGGTTGCCAGTCACCTGTGGGCGAGTCGGGAATGACGCTCACAGGTAGGGGTATAAATTCCTCTGATAGATTGACATTTGTCTCACTAGACACAAGGAAAACACCACCGACAGTTAAACCAATTTGTTGAGCGCTACCCCATAAATAACGAGCATTTGCTACCTCTATGGGATCTCCTGTGGTCACTAAGAAAGCAGCGAGACGCTTGGGATCGGCAAGAGCGGCTCTCCCTTTTTCTAAGAAATTATTGACTTGATTAGTGGGACCTGCAAAGTTGTCTGCTGTCCAGTTGATATTGAAAAAACTGCTAATTAACGGTTGAATCAAAGGTGATTCTGTAATCGTCTTCCCTAAATCGGAGTTGACAAATAATTGCCGAAATCGCCGGACATACCAACTCAGAGATTCTGGCAAACCCAACATCCGCAACGTTAAAGAGTCACCCGTGCCATCGTAGACGATCGCATCATATTTGCCACTGGCATCATATTCGCGGATAGCATTCAGTGCCAGGGCGTTGTCCATCCCCGGCAATACTACCAGTTCTTGACCAAAAACGTCTTTGAAGATGGGTGTGCGAAGATATTGCGCCTCCAGTTTCTTCACTTCGTCCCAGTTGCGCTCTAGTAGTACAGATGCTTGAAACTGGACTACTTGCAAATTGGGAGCGATTTCCTGGGGATCGGCAGTAATGGGAGTACCCAGCAGGATTTGCAATGTTGGTTCTGCTTGTCCTGCTAGGAGTACGCGCTTGCCTTGACTTGCCAATAATTTGGCGGCGGCGATCGCAATTTTGGTACGAGCGGTGCCGCCTTTGCCCAAAAATGTCAATATTAGAGCCATTAGTTGATTCCTATTTTCACCGCCGATCTTTTCAACTCCAACTTAGCACTCAATAAAGACTCTCAGCCTGTGCTAGAAATTTCAGATGCCAAGAAAAACCCGCATCTAAGTTCTTTAACTACTACACCGGTTTGATTTCATCTTCAAAAAACCAAGTGGAATAATTATCATCAAACAGCACAACTACACCGATCCCACCACCGTCGGTGACTTTGTAGCCTTTGATGATGCCCACTTGTCCGAGTTTTTTTACAACTGGGGGAGAAACGCGATCGCGCAAACGATAGACTTTAACCTTTTGTCCGATTTCCATGCCTGATTACAATTCAGATAAACCAAGTCTCAGTGTAGCGGAAACCGTGACTCTGCTCTCACAAATTCAGGGGAGATTAGGAACTGGAGAATATAAAGGAGAATAGTAAATGACTAATGACTTCTGAGGTTCAATGATGGTTATAACAAGAATAACTGCGATCGCTGGCGGAAAATTCGTCTAGACGCAAAGCTGCTTGTCGTCAAAATCGGAGAGAGTTGTTTCAGATAGCTTGAATTCAGGAACAAAGGTAGTAGTCATGTATCAAACAGATCCACCCCGTCCGCCACAAGAAACAATGCCTACGATGTATGATTTACCCAGTGAATTAGTGGGGGAATCAGGTTTGCCAGATGAATTTCACCGGATTCAGGCAGATTTGCTCAGTGAGACTTGTCAGCCTCTTGCTTATCCATCTGAGGAAATTTTGCTTGCTAGCGACTTAAATCTTTACTACGATCCCCGCCATCCTTTATGGTATAAGCGTCCTGATTGGTACATGGTTTTAGGATTACCTAGTGCTAGCCAACAGCAAGACCTACGCTTAAGTTACGTCATTTGGCAAGAAGGAATTGATCCATTTTTAGTAGTTGAATTACTTTCACCTGGTACAGAACAAGAAGACTTAGGAAAAACACTGCGGGAAGTAAACCGACCCCCAACGAAGTGGGAAGTATATGAACAGATTTTACGGGTTCCCTACTACGTTATCTACGATCGCTATGAAAATAATTTACGTGCCTTTAAGGTCAATGGCACTCGTTACGAAGCAATATCTTTACCAGAGAACCGCCTATGGTTAGAAGAGTTAGAGCTAGGATTGGGTCTTTGGCAAGGTAGTTATCAGCAGACAACAGGTTTGTGGTTGCGTTGGTATAATTCTGCGGGTTGGGTGCCGACTCGAAGAGAACAAGCTGAACAGGAACGCCAACGGGCTGAACAGGAACGCCAACTGGCTGAACAGGAACGCCAACTGGCTGAACAGGAACATCAACGGGCTGAACAGGAACGCCAACTGGCTGAACAGGAACATCAACGGGCTGAACAGGAACATCAACGGGCTGAACAGGAACGCCAACGGGCTGATCGATTAGCAGAGTATTTGCGATCGCAAGGAATTGATCCAGATAACTTGAGTTAAGCAAAAACTCGCATCCTTAACAAAGAGGAGCCTGGCAAACAGACGTTATATTTGTAGTAAAAATACACTTGACAATATCCTATTTATTGTATAATCGCCAAGATAATTTGGATAAAATTTTCTAGTGATGATAGATTCTAAAAGCACTGAAGAGATTTCCAACAAGTAAATTATCCAATCTTGTGAGGTGGGCATCCTACCTACCTACGTTTAACCAAAGGCGGGTAAGATACGCACCTCACAAGAAGTAGTTGGATATTTTTTCTATTTGAAAGTCCCTGAAAAAGGAACTTTCATAAATATAATAGGCTTCAGTGAGAGCAATTAGGTAAGCGAGGAAGCAAAAATTGTTATCGACAATGCGGGGAGTTGTACGTAAGGTAGGGGGATTGAGGCGCATCTTGCCCATAGATGAACAGTTGTGGGTGAAGTTCGACTTACTGAGAACTCTAGTACGCCGAGATTTAGAGGCACGTTACAAGGGTTCTGTTTTAGGTAACTTGTGGCCTTTGCTTAATCAGTTATCACAGTTACTGATTTATACTTATGTGTTTTCTACCGTACTGAAGGTGAAGCTGACTACTCTCAAGGGTTTACCAGCAAACGATTTCACCTTTGGTTTATGGTTATTTGCAGGGTTACTTCCTTGGATTGCTTTTACAGGTGGTCTAATGCAGTCCTCTAATTCGGTATTAGGACAAGCAAATCTAGTTAAGAAGGTGGTATTTCCTCTAGCTTTATTACCCATAGTGCCAGTTTTGTCAACATTCATTGAGAGTTCCTTTGGTTTAATGGCATTGATTTTTTTTGTAGCGATCAATGCTCATACTTTACATCCTACCTTGGCGCTATTACCCTTGATCTGGCTAACACAGCTATTGCTAACAGCAGGGTTGGGCTATTTAGCCGCAGGACTAACGGTGTTTTTGCGAGATATACCGCAGAGTTTAGGAGTGATTTTAAATATTTGGTTTTATGCGACACCGCTTGTCTATCCAGCATCAGCAATTCCAGAGCAATGGCGGAATTTGGTATTCTGGTTAAATCCAATGGCAGCGATCGCAGAAGTTTATCGTGACATAGTTTTAGTTGGAGAGGTTCAACATTGGTGTGAATGGGGAGTTGCTTTTGCGATCGCAACAATTATATTTTGTTTTGGCTTTACAGTCTACAAGCGTTTGCGTCCAGCTTTTGCAGATGTTTTGTAGCCAGGTTTGATTATTGTGCTTTTAAAACAAGCAAATGCTAATGTTACCTGTATAGTAAATAGATAACGATCTGATTTGATAAAAAGCCAAAATTTTAATGACCTAATTAATTGTTAATTGATAAAGTTTTAGCGTGTGAAATTCTTTAGTAGTTTAAATATGCGGTGTTATGGGTGAGGAGATTGCAATTTCCCTGAAGAATATCTCAAAGAGCTATAAGCGCTATGCTCGTCCGGTAGATAGGCTAAAAGAAATTTTACTACCTGGTAAGAGCCATGCTCAAGAGTTTTGGGCGTTAAATAATATTAACTTGGAGATTCCTAAAGGAGAGACACTAGGAATTATTGGTCAAAATGGTTCTGGTAAAAGTACATTGCTACAAATCATTGCTAGAACCTTGACACCAACCATAGGAGAGGTATGGGTTCACGGCAGAGTTTCAGCTTTACTAGAACTAGGTAGCGGATTTAATCCTGAATTTACAGGCAGACAAAATGTATTTTTTAATGGACAGATTTTAGGATTAACCCGAGCAGAAATAGAAGCAAAGTTTGACAAAATTGCTTCCTTTGCTGAAATTGGCGATTTTATGGAACAGCCAGTCAAAACATACTCTAGCGGTATGTTTGTTCGTTTAGCATTTTCAGTAGCAATTAATGTTAACCCAGAAGTTTTAATTGTAGATGAATCTTTAGCAGTAGGTGATGGTATCTTTGTCCATCGTTGTATGGCAAAAATTAGAGATTTTCAAGATTCTGGAGGAACAATCTTATTTGTATCCCATGAT
>NZ_JABXKI010000234.1:0-6321 GCF_017115095.1 Nostoc sp. NMS4
TGGGAGCCGCAACATAAACACGCATTAAGCTGCCATCTACTCTTAATTCAACATTACGCTTAGTGATTTGCACTTTTTTATCTCCGTGTTATGCTTGCTGTCATGAAAATAGCTTACTGCCGTAAGGTATTCATCCGCATCTACAAAATACCTAAAGTTTTTCTAGCATCCGGTTACTTTCAACCCACAATTTGGCTTTCTTTTACTTCGTAACTTTACTTTTCACTTTTTCCCTAGAAATTGAAATTTCTAGCTGATACAGAGAATATACAGCCCAGATAACTTGGCGTTTGATGGGTTGATTCTGCTATAACTATTGGTTGATTGTTCATAACCGAAATTTTACTTTTGGGATTTTATCCAGTATCTTTACTGAGTTTATCTTGGAAAGTAATAGGCATCATACCGAGGTATTAACCAAAAGCTCTATTTTTACTTTTATGAAGAAAATATTTCGTCCAACATCAATAGTAGTTGCCACAGTTGTCTTGACCATTTTATTGTTCATCCCTGTAATTTGGATGACAGGGCAAGAATACAAACAATTTAATGACCTTATTGAGAATGAGTTGCCAATCAACAGGGTAACTGAACAGATTGTTTATCTCGATGAAGTACTCACTATGTCTGCAAATATGTATGCGAGTACAGGTGATGCCAGTTGGGAAAAAAGGTATCAGGTATTTGGATTTGAATTAGATTTAACTCTGAGAAGATTTATGCAATTAGCCGAACATCGTTTTCTCATTGAACATGGCAAAACAATTGAGGATGCTAATCAAAAATTAATCAAAATAGAAGAGCAATCTTTTGCATTAACCGAACAAGGAAAAAAATTAGAAGCCCAAGCTTTATTAGTAAGCGTTGAATATGAAACAGAGAAAACTAAACTTAAGGCAAGTATTGAAATGATCAAATTTTATCTTTTACAAGAATTAAAAGGTCATATTAATAATTACCGCAAAAATATGTTTTTTTCTATTTTATTTTCTATAATAAGTTTCATTTTACTCATTCCTTTATGGTTCAAAGTACTGTCTTTATTGTCCGATTATTTAAAAGATATAAAAACAGCCCAATATGCTTTATTAAAAAGCAATCAAGAATTAGAATTACGAGTTGAAGAGCGAACCCAAGAATTAAGCAATAAAAATATTCAACTCAAACAAATTTTCAAAGAACTGCAACAAACTCAAGTAGAGTTGATTCACGTAGAAAAAATGTCTTCTTTGGGTCAAATGGTAGCTGGTATTGCCCATGAAATTAACAACCCGCTAAACTTTATTTCAGGAAATCTAAATTACACGCAAGCTTTTATCCAAGACTTATTTAACTTAGTAGATATCTATCAGCAACATTATTCCACTCCCCCAGAAGTTATTCAAACAGCAATTAAAGATATGGATTTAGATTTTGTCCGTCGAGATTTTACTAAAATTTTCGGTTCTATGATAGAGGGTGTAAATAGAATTAAGGACATAGTTAGATCGCTGCGGACTTTTTCGCGTTTAGATGAAGCCGAACTTAAAGAAGCTGATATTCATGAAAATATTGATAGTACATTGCTCATCTTAGAACATCATTTTCAACAAACTAATAAGAAGTGTGAAGTTCGCATCATTAAAGAATATGCGGCGTTGCCATTAGTTGAATGTTATTCTAGTGAACTAAATCAGGCTATGATGAATATTTTAAGCAATGCAATTGAGGCGTTAGAAAAACGACGTTTACAGTGCATGATCGATCAAAAAAATGATTACATCAGCACTATTCGCATCAGCACTGAAGTTATTTCTCAATCATCGATAAGAATTCACATTATCGATAACGGGACTGGTATTGATGAATCTATAAAACACAAAATATTTGATCCTTTTTTCACTACGAAAGATGTAGGTCAAGGTACAGGATTGGGACTATCAACTAGTTATCAAATTATTGTTAACAGACACGCTGGAAAGTTATATTGCAATTCAATAAGCGAACAATCCACAGAAATTGTGATTGAGATTCCTGTATCCCAAACTTTACCTCGTCGTTTACTAGTACAGGACGCTGGAAATAAACTGCCCATTCCAAATCAATGAAAGGTTTATGCTATAAGAATTAGGCGATCATGTTGCCCACCCCACAATATTGGATAATTTATTTATTTCTTGGAGTTCCCTTAGCAGGGGCGTAACGCACCATTCCAAGCTTGTGGTGTCTTACTGATTAATTAATTATTAAAATTCACACTAATAATTAATAAAGGGGATAGATAACATTCGCTTGTGGCGAAGCACCTATCCCCAAATAGCTGCCCAGACGATCAACCTGGAATGTATAGTCCGGTATCTAATCATCCAAGTATCGTCCGAGATATGTCGATTGTCACTGGGATACATACTGATTTAAAAGATATCTACCAAAAGATGCACTGTTGATTAACCCCTTTTTCCCTCTCCCATCGCCAACAGCGCCGTTCCGTAAGCCGCTTCTGTGTATACTGACGCTACTACAGCAACTTGCAAATGACGCGCCCTAATTGCAGTCCAAGTATGATTCGCCGCACCACCGCCAGCAGTATAAACACGGATCAACTTGTCTGCACCCATTATTTGTAATAATTCATACCCTTGCGCTTCTATACGGGCAATACTTTCTAACAATCCATGCAGAAATTCTACCGGGTTATCTGGGCGTGGTGACAAGCGTGGGGGTAAATTGGGATCGTTAATCGGAAAGCGATCGCCAACCCTCAATAACGGATAATAATCTAACTCGCTGGCAATTGAAGCATCTATCTCACCGCTAAGGCTTTCTAACTCAGCATTTATGAAAAATTTCTGTAGTACTGCACCTCCAGTATTAGAAGCGCCACCAGTTAGCCACAAATCACCCAACCGATGGCTATAAATTCCATATCTGGCATCTTCTACACGGGTACGACTTAATAACTTTAGTACCAATGTTGAACCAAGGGAAGTCACGGCTTCACCAGGTAATTTTGCGCCACTGGCGAGAAAAGCGGCAATACTATCAGTTGTACCAGCACACACCAAACAATCACGACTTAAACCGAACTTATCCGCAATTTCAGAACGCAATTCGGCAATTGGAGTCCCAGGAGTTAAAACTTTGGGTAGCTGAATCGGTATTTCTAGCAATTCTAGCCATTCTGGATATTTCAACTCTTCTACGTCATAACCCAACTTTAAAGCATTATGGTAATCGCTAATACCTAACTGTCCGTGTAGGAGAAACGCCAGCCAATCTGCTTGATGCAAAAAATATTTAGCTTCACTAAAAGACGGTAACTGCATCATCCACAAAAGTTTAGCAAGGCTGGAAGTGGCACTCAACACGGTATGATTGGGGGGTGCGATACTCCTCAAATGCTCTAGGACAGATGATCCCCGCGCATCGTTATACAACAGTGGTGCATCTGTTGGATTGCCAACCGCATCAACTAGCAATACCGTAGAAGAAGTACCATTAATTGCGATCGCTTTAATTTCTCGCCGCAACTCTTCAGGTATTTGTTCCACCAGCACAAACAAAGCCTCCTGCCAAATTTTTGGCGTAACGGCGGCTGCTGAGTCCTGAAAGGGATATCGCACCTCAGCCAGAATATAAGAAGCTTCCTCGTCAATCACCATACCGCGTGCGCCAGATGTGCCGAAGTCGATACCCAAAGACAAATTCATAATTTTTATAAATTTTTTTAATGGAGAATAATTAAGGACTACTGACTAATAACTGCTTTTGTTGCATCTTGTAACAAGATATTCCCCAATCTTGGCAAAACAAGGAAAAGTAGTAAACGAACTGTTCAAAATCTATTCAGGTTAGGAGGTTTTCAGCCATGCCTATCTTAGATACTCTGTACATCGCTCAGATATCTTCCATCTCGGATACTCAAGTCTACATCGCTCTAGTTGTGGCGCTGATCCCAGGAGTTCTAGCTTGGCGATTAGCCACAGAACTTTACAAATAAGCCTACGATGTGACACAGTTAAATAGCTAATAATCCTGGCAGTACGGGGTGCAATTTCCAGACCTTATGGTTTTATGCCATAAATACCTAGAAACCTTGCACTTACGTAAGCCAGGTTATTTTTTAACTAGTGCCACACTTGTAGCTATTTCAAAAAAATGAAGTAATATGACAGCTAAATCAAGCGGTCAGGAGTGCTGATATCTGAGTGCTGAGTGCTAAGTGCTGAGTGCTGAGTTGGAAATCTCACTCAGCACTCGGAACTCGGAACTCAGAACTCTTGATAGTGCTTCCCTTCACTCAGCGAGGTTATCTTTTAGCATCATGAACGCAACTCAACCCTCCAGACCACCGTTACAACCTATACAAAAACGCCGGGTCACTCCTCGACCAAAGCGGCATCTTCGTCAACGTTCTTACCAGGTGATGGCACTAGAAAGCACTGCCAAAATAGCGGTTAATCTTGTCATTACAGCCGTTTCAGCATCTGCCTTAGCACAACTTTTGCCTTATCATTGGTTACAGCAAGCAAAGTTGCAAGAAATTAGTACTGAAGTCAAGCTGATGGAAGGACACGTCAATGGTTTACAGGTAGAATTTAGCCGTAACTTCGATCCGCAACAAGCTAAAAGTATTAGGCAACAGCAAGGATACCGATTTGATCCCAGCCAGCGTCGGGTGGTGTTGATGAATCAAGATCGCCGAGAAGATGAGCAAACAGACTCATTACCCTAAGACAAATAGCTAATTTAGGATTATCTAGGTTTCTTGTGATTCAGGCTACGTATAAACCGGGTGTTAATTTATATTATTGCTAATAAATAATGCTTAATAGCTAATTTTTGAATAGCTATGTAGTTATCATCTATTAGTCATTAGCGATACAGCGTCACTAAAGTCTAATTCAAAATTTAATCAATTATTTTGAATTTTGAATCCCCCAGAAGGACTAATCTACCAATTAGGACGCTTCAGTATAATCTCCTTCTTGAGCCGACTTCAAAGCAAAAGAGCGTAAGTAGTTATCTTCAAAAATAGATTCGCTGCGATCGTCAAGTAGTGAGGGCGACAAATTGGTAGAATGCCAACAAGATGTTCGTTCGGAGTGCTGAGTGCTGAGTTAGGAGTTAAGAGTTAAGAGTTAAGAGTTAAGAGTTAGGAGTTTTGTTTGTCCCCTCATCTCCCTTGTCTCCCTTGTCTCCCTGCCTCCCCTGCTCCGTCATCTCCCTCATCTCCCTCATCTCCCCAGTCCCCAGTCCCCAGTCCCCAGTCCCCATTTTAAGTTTTGAGAAATTTCCCGATGACAACTGCAATTTCCTATCCCAATGCCCCTGATTTAGCAACCGATGATTACATTGTGATCGGCTTGGCAACCTGCTTCGTCAAAGAAGATGGAGAAGTTTATCAAATCGAAGTTATAGAACCGATTCCCTCTGCGGCTTTAGAAGCGCTTTTAAAGGGCATTCCTACCTCCTATAAGCTGGCTCATGCCACAACTTTGGGATCTGTGCTGGATGGCGATTCACAACTAGTGCCAGATGGCTTCCCAGAGTCGGCTCAGTTTGGAGAGGAATTTGTGCCACGGGCATTTGCAGCAGCTCGTACCTACAAGCGTCGTGAATCTGCAAAATCTTTAATTCCCTTGGGTACAAACTACAGTGAATTTAAGTATTCCATTGAGCGAAAACGGGTGTTAAATGCCGCGAGAGTTGTCACCAAAGAAGACAACGTTAAACAGCATTCTCACACTCACAAAGTTCTTTAAGTAATTATGCTAAAACTTTACGGTGGCACTCGTAGCCGAGCCTCAATTGTTCACTGGTATTTAGAAGAATTAGGAATTCCCTACGAATTCGTTAAGCTTGATATGCAAGCGGGTGAACACTTCCAGCCTGAGTATTTAGCAATTAACTCGTTTGGTAAAGTTCCAGCCATTGTTGATGGAGATTTTAAACTTTGGGAATCTGGGGCAATTTTGCTGTATCTTGCCGATAAATACAGTAAAACTCCACTTTCAGCAGAAGAACGTGCTGTATTTTCCCAATGGGTGTTGTTTGCTAATGCTACCCTTGCTCCAGGGATTTTTGGAGAAGAAAATCGGGAGCGAGAAATGCCCCGTTTATTGACTCCCTTAAATGAAATTTTCAGTAAGCAACCTTTTTTACTTGGCAATGAGTTCACTGTTGCTGATGTAGCAGTGGGGTCTATTTTGAATTACATTTCCATGATGCTAAAGCTAGACTTCAGCGCCTATCCAGCCGTGTTGAACTATATCAAACAGGTATCTGATCGTCCGGCATTTCAAAAAAGTATTAGCGGGCTGGCTTAAAATAATTCGTAAT
>NZ_JABXKI010000234.1:6352-13109 GCF_017115095.1 Nostoc sp. NMS4
CGTAATTCGTAATTCGTAGTTAAAAACTAAACTACGAATTACGAATCTTTTAACGGTAATTTGTAAATTGCAACGCAACTGGGTAGTCTTCTTGTTTTAGTCGCTGCATTACAACTTGCAAGTCATCTTTAGATTTGGCAGAAACTCGCACAGCATCACCTTGGATTGAGGCTTGTACTTTTTTGAATTCGTCCCGAATCAATTTGGAAATTTGTTTGGCGATTTCCTGACTAATGCCTTTTTTGAGTTTGATTTCTTGACGCACGCGATTACCACTGGCTGATTCAACCTTGCCAAAATCAAAGATTTTTTGGGATAGGTTACGCTTGGCGGCTTTTTCCCGCAGGATGTCGTGTACAGAATCTAAGGTAAATTCGCTGTCAGTGCTAACGTTAATGCTTTCTTCGACTAACTCAAGAGTAGTTTCAGTGTCTTTGAGGTCGTAACGACCTTTGATGTCTCGGATAACTTGATCGACGGCGTTAACCAACTCTTGTCGGTCAAAGTCGCTCACAACGTCAAAGGAAAAAGTAGAAGCCATAAAATATTTTGGATTTTAGATTTTAGATTTTAGATTGGGCGTTAGGAGTGCTGAGTGCTGAGTTAGGAATTTTGTTTATCTCCTCATCTCCCTTGTCTCCCTTATCTCCCTCATCTCCCTCATCTCCCTGCCCCCTGCCCCCCATGCACCATGACCCAATTTAACTAGTAGCTTGGATGATACTCAATAAAAAAAGAGTGCCAGAGCTAAAAATGCCAATAGCAAACATCAGCGATCGCAAAAGGGGTATATTCAAAATATAAAAAATTGAGTATAGTAAACGCGCCACCACAAAGGCGATCGCAGCTACTTGCGCTGTCAAAGAATTTACACCAGTTACATAAGCCATTAATGCGGCTGCGGCAAATATCATAAAGGCTTCAAAGGTGTTCTGATGCGCCCAAGTAGCTCGTTGGGCATAAGGTGGCAACTTATCAAACAGAGCGCGTGGAGTAGAAAACATTTCATTTCCAATACGCACACGGGCATACGCTACTAGCAAAAATGGCACATAAATGAGAACGACAGCAGCCGCGATCGAGTACAAAAAAATTATCATTACTTATTAGTCATTGGTTATTAGTCATCAGTCATCAGTCATCGGTCATTAGTCAAATACAAATGACAAAAGACAAATGACAAATGACTAATCAAAGTAGAAAAGCGTCACCACTTTTCTTTGTTCTTCTGCATCTTGACACGTTTGTAACAAGGTGCGACTGTCGTGAAATGCAAAGCAGATTAGTTGCTGGCAACGGGAGACAATCTCTTTGTTGCACAAATAACTAGCTTCAGCAAGGGACAGAGTATCATTACTGGGATTTTCGACTAGATGCATTACTTGTTCTAGTTGCTGGCGCGATTCCAAAGGCTGGCGTTCCAGACTTTGGGGTAAAATCACCGTCAACAAATTTGCATCAGCCCGGGTTGCTCCCTTGATAGCAGCTGAATTTGTACCTGTAGCACCAGAAGTGATGATTCGATTACCCGATAAAACTAGGGCATAAGTCATCATTTCAATAAGATTCTGATGCGTAATCGGGACGTGACGAGAACCCAGCAAGGCAATTCTTTTAGAACCTGTTTGCTGGATTGTAGCCAGTTCTTGCGCTAATGTATCGAGGTTAATAAGGTCTGTTGATTGGCTCAAAGATGGAGATAATCAGACTAAACGACCCAGATATTCTACCAAACAGCGTGTAGATGCGAAAAAAACTTAAGTTAGACATTGCTGCTAATTTTGATTCAAATCATCCGGGATTCGATCCCGGATAATTTACTCCTTCTGCCTCCTGCCTCCTTCAATACACTCATGAATCTTAAGACAATGCGGCTGCGGGAGTTAAACCTAGTTTGGATAACAAGCGCTCAATGTCAAAATGTTCAGACATCAACTGATGAATATACTGAACCTTAATCGGCTCGTGGACACGGACTTGACCAAAAGTGCGGTCAACAATTGCTACAGTAGTCAGGGTATCTAAGTCAACAGACAAAATGGGGATTTCGAGTTCTTCAGCGCGACTGAGAATAAACGGTGGCGGTGGTAGTTGCCCGGTGAGAATTAAACATTGGGTAGAAGTTTCTAAAGCCGCTTGCTGAATTTCCACGCGATCGCCTCCTGTTACCACTGCCATATTCCGGCGTTTGCGGAAATATTTCACGGCTGAATTAACATTCATCGCTCCAATTGCCAGACTTTCTACCAACAAATCCATGCGATCGTTGCGACAGAGAACATCAGCTTTTAACTGCTTGACTAGTTCGCCAACACTGACGCTGCGAAGCAAATCGCTGCTTGGCAGCATTGCTAGCACCGGAATACCCTGCTGTTCCAAAAATGGGCGCAAGATAGTGTCAACCGCTTCTAGTTGGGTGACAGGGATATCGTTGATGGCAACTCCAATCAAGCGATCGCCTACACGCCCTTTTGCAGCCAATAGCGACTCAACCGACAGCAACGATTTATAGCGGGCTACTAACAGCACACCAGCATCCAATACTTCAGCCATTTGCACCAAAGACAAGTCAAACAAATTGCCTTCCGACAAATCACCAGGCCCCTCCAATAACACCAAATCTCCTTGAGATTTATGTAAATATTGCTGTATTAGGGACTGCTGATAATCGGTTTTGTCTTCCCCCCGTAAGCGCTTTTGCACATTTGGTTCATCCAAAGCCAGCATTGTAGGTGCAACGCGGTTTTCCGGCAAATTGAGGCTAAGAGCGATGAACTGGACATCTTCTTCAATTACGGTTCCACCAGACGAATTGAAAGACGTACCGAGTGGTTTACCATAGCTAATATCCAGACCTTTTTGCTGTAGCTGATTGGACAAACCCAGAACAGTTGCAGATTTACCGCTATAATTCTCGGTCGATCCAATCAGCAAATATTTAGGGGATTTTGGCACACATGCACTCCTAATTTCAAAAGTCAGAAGAACCCAGCTAGGTGTTTCCTAATTCTAGTTCCTTCTGGCAAAAGCCTCTCGCTCTCACAAATTAACTGGAGTTTAGACTAAGCCATGCAAAACGACTCAGCAGGGGATGGTACTAATAAATGACTAAATCGCCCTTAACAAAACCCTTGGTTTCAACTAGCACAATTTCATGCCCTCGTATACTAATTATTACTTCTTGTACTGGAAAAAAGCTTCATAACCCAACAAATCAGCTAACAATAGAAGATTTTAAAGACACAGGGAGATTAAGAGAACGCACAGAATTACTTTCAGAATTCTCTTGCCCGTCTGTCCAGATGTACACAGGTAGTCGTTGGAGTCCAGTCAGCTACACTTACAGCCGTGTCGGTTGCCAAAAACAAATGGCACAAGTTGGTAGTCGTGGTGGTCGCATAAGTATTTTGGGTTTGTGGGTCGCCCCAGGTCAGTTTCGAGTATGCCTTGGTTCAAGGTGGGTTTAAAACAGAACGCTACGTTGAAGTTATGGATTGGGTTGCACTCATTGCACAACAGACTGTAGCTGAAACTGGTCGCATCACTGTTGTTCTTCATGACAACGGCTCTCTACATACAAGTAAGTTTTTGTCATTGCCAAATCTCGACATCAAAAAAATTTGGTTTCCGATAGTTATCGAATGGTTAGAAATATATTTTGAACCCCAACAAATAATTTATTTAGCAATTGACCGCACAAATTGGGGTTGTCTAAATCTGTTCATGGTAAGTGTAATTTGGGACAAAAGAAGCTTTCCAATATATTTTGAGTTATTACAATGGGTTAGCAAAAAAAAGGGCTATATTTTAGATTGCCCAAAAAAAGAACAAATTAGGTAATATTTGCCTTTTGACTAATGACTCAAGTAGATATTCTTATCCTTTCAAATGGCCCAGGTGAAGTCACAACTTGGGTGCGTCCAGTAGTAAAGGCGTTGCGGCAAGAATTAGGGGATGACCATTCTTTAGTAAGAATTTCTGTGGTATTATCACCTTGCTCAAATGCCAGTGGTAAAGAAGCAGCGATCGCTCTTTCTTACCCAGAAGTAGATAGAGTACAGGGAGCAGAGCATTTTTGGCAATTTTTGCTTTGGGGCAAAACATTTGAAAATTGGGACTGGAGAAGTCGCGGTGTAGTTGTTTTTTTGGGCGGCGATCAAATTTTTCCCGTAGTCATCGGCAAAAAGCTCGGATATCGCACAGTGGTTTACGCCGAATGGGAAGCCAGATGGCATAATTTGATCGATCGCTTTGGAATCATGAAACCCCAAGTTGTCGCCCGTGTCCCTCAAAAATATGCTCATAAATTCACCGTTGTCGGTGATTTGATGCTAGAAGCTAGTGGTCATTCGTCATTAGTCATTGGTCATTTGTCCTTAGCAAACGACAAAGGACAAATGACTAATGACATAGATGCGTCAACAGCTTCTTACAAGGTAGGACAAAAAACTGAATTGATTGGTTTACTCCCTGGTTCAAAAGCAGCAAAATTAGCCCAAGGAGTACCATTAACTCTAGTCATTGCCGAATACATTCATGCAAAAAGACCGCAAACCAGATTTGTAATTCCTGTAGCCCCAACTTTGGATTTACCAACTTTAGCTAGTTTTGCCGATCCCCAAAAGAACTCTATTGCTGAAATCTTTGGCTGTGGCGGTGCTTCCTTAATTGTCCCAGAGGATGCCAAAGGCAAGGCATTGCTCAAAACAGCAACGGGCTTAACTGTGGAACTGTGGCAAGAAAACCCTGCATATCACTTATTATCCCAGTGCTGCATCTGCTTGACTACGGTGGGGGCAAATACTGCCGAACTTGGTGCTTTAGGAGTGCCAATGATTGTTTTACTGCCAACCCAGCAACTTGACGCGATGCGTTCTTGGGATGGTTTACCTGGATTGTTGGCAAATCTACCAGTAGTTGGTACACCCTTTGCCAAGGTGATTAATTGGTCATTTCTGAGATTTGTGAGACGCAAAGGTTTATTAGCATGGCCAAATATCTGGGCACAGGAAGAGATAGTGCCAGAACTTATGGGTAAACTTCAACCACAAGAAATTGGGGAAATGGTTTTAGACTTTTTGGCGCATCCAGAAAAATTGGATGATATGCGCGCTAAACTCCGAAATATTCGCGGTGAAAGTGGAGCAGCCCAAAAGATAGCAACTTTAGTGAGGGAAGAGATTGATAAATTTTGAATATGAAAATTAAGGTAAAATAAAATTGGTTTGTAGTGAGCGATTTATCGCTTAATTAAACCACTTTAAGGACTAATTATGACTGCACCACCTAGCATTATTCAACTTGTCGATCATTTTCACTTCTCAATAGATTTATATCGGGCTGGTAGTTTGAATGAAACACAAACTAGAATTGAATTTATCGATCCATTTTTTGCAGCGTTAGGATGGGATATTAGAAATGAACAACAAGCTTCTGATATTTATAAAGATGTTGTTCACGAAGATAGTTTAAAAATTAGTGATGCCAAAAAAGCCAAAGCCCCTGATTATAGTTTTCGTGTTGGTGGAGTTAGAAAGTTTTTTGTCGAAGCTAAAAAACCTGCGGTGAATGTAGGAAAAAATATTAGTGCTGCTTTTCAACTTAGGCGTTATGGATGGTCAGCAAAGTTACCCCTGAGTATTTTAACTGATTTTGAAGAATTTGCGATTTATGATTGTCGAATCATGCCGAATCAAAATGATTCAGCATCGACAGCTAGAATTATATATTTTAAATATACAGAATATGTAGATAACTGGGACGAGATATATAATCTTTTATCTAAAGAAGCGGTATTAAATGGTTCTTTAGATAATTTTGCTGAAACTAAAGTTAAATCAGGGATTACTGTTGATAAAGCTTTTTTACAGGAAATTGAAAAATGGCGAGAAAATTTAGCAGTTAATATTGCTTGGCGTAACTTGGAAATTAAACAACGGGAGTTAAATTTTGCAGTACAAATGACAATTAACAGAATTGTCTTTTTACGTATCTGCGAAGATCGGGGAATTGAAATCTATGAACAGTTATTTAATTTATTAAGATTAGAAAATATTTATGAAGAATTAGGGTATTTATTTAGAAATGCAGATTATCGTTATAATTCTGGCTTATTTCATTTTCAAATTGAGAAAGGAAGGGATGATCCAGATGATTTTACCCTCAACCTCAAAATTGATGATACCACTTTAAAACCAATTATTAGAAAACTCTATCCTCCTGAAAGTCCTTATGAGTTTTCAGTTATTCCGGTGGAAATTCTAGGCCAAGTTTATGAGCAGTTTTTAGGTAAGGTAATTACTCTGTCAGCAAGTCGTCAAGCTGTTGTCGAAGCTAAACCAGAAGTTAGAAAAGCAGGAGGTGTTTATTACACTCCTAGTTATATTGTTGACTATATTGTTAAACAAACTATTGGTAAAATTTTAGAGGGTAAAAAGCCAGAAAAGATAAAAGAAATAACAATTATTGATCCGGCTTGTGGTTCAGGTTCTTTTTTAATTGTGGCTTATCAATTTTTACTAGATTGGTATTTACAGCAGTATCTTCAAAATTTTAATAAATATAAAAAGAAAGTATATCAAACTACGGGTGGTAACTTCCGTTTAACCTCAACTGAAAGAAAGCACATTTTATTAACTCATATCTATGGGGTGGATATTGATCAGCAAGCGGTAGAAACCTCTAAGCTATCTTTATTATTAAAGGTTTTAGAGGGTGAGTCAGGGGAAACAATCACGAAACAGTTAACATTATTTAA
>NZ_JABXKI010000234.1:13348-47730 GCF_017115095.1 Nostoc sp. NMS4
TTGAGTTTTATAAAAAACAATATGTTTCTGCTAGTCAGGGAAATTATGATATTTATGTTGTTTTTGTAGAAAAGGGTTTGAATTTATTAAATAAAAATGGTCATTTAGGTTTTATTTTACCCCATAAGTTTTTTAATGCTCAATATGGAGAATCTTTAAGAAGGTTAATTTCTGAAGGTAAATTTCTTAAAAAGATTGTTTATTTTGGAGATCAACAAGTTTTTCCAAATGTTTCAACTTATACTTGTCTATGCTTCTTGTCTAAAACAAAACAGTCAGAAGTAAATTTTATTCAAGTAAAAGATTTATTAAAATGGATTATTGATGGTAATGCAGAAGAAACTCTGTTGAATGATAAATCTATTACAAGTGAAAGTTGGGATTTTGGTAAAAGTAAAAATTCTGTTTTATTCGATAAATTTAATGACGATAAATTTATCAGTTTAAGTCAGCTAATAACTAATATTTCTCAAGGTATTAGAACAAGTGCTAATGAAATATATGTTGTAGATTTAATCTCTCAAGAACATAATTTACTACAGGTATATTCTAAAGCTTTAAATAAAATAGTTGCAATTGAATCTGATTTAACTTCTCTCTTTTTACAGGGTAAGGAAATAAAGCCGTATCAACTTTTATATTCCAGTAAGTTATTAATTATTCCTTATGAAATAATTAACGGAAATGTTCATCTTATAAATGATGATAAATTGCGTAATAACTATCCCTTAACTTTTGATTATCTAATGCAAAATAGACAATTTTTAGAAAATAGAGAAAAAGGAAAAATGCTTGGTTTAGATTGGTATGCTTATATTTACCCTAAAAATATAGAATTGATGAAAAAACCAAAAATATTAGTCCCTGATATTGCAAATCAAGCTTCTTTTGCTTGGGATGAAAAAGGAGATTATGCATTTACCAGTGGTTATGGAATTCTACTTAAGAATAATATTCAAGAATCAATTAAATATATTTTAGGATTACTCAATAGTAAAGTTTTAGATTTTTATCTGAAGAATATTAGTACCACAATGCGAGGAGGCTTTTTTCGTTATTTTACTCAGTTTGTTGAACAATTACCAATTCGATTGATTGATTTTTCCAATTCTCAAGAAAAAAACATTCATAGTCAAATAATTCAGCTTGTTGAACAAATGCTTTACCTCCATCAACAACTAAATCAAGCACCAACACCCCCAGCCAAAAAAAGAATTCAACAACAGATTAATGCCACAGATAGACAAATAAATCAATTAGTGTATGAACTCTATGGATTAACCGATGAGGAAATAGCTATTGTTGAAGGTGTATGAATTCAATCTGAAGATTCTCCATCTCTGCGCCCAAGTTCATAAATGCCAGCACCCATACAGGCTAATATACCTGTACTAATTCCCCAACTCTCACCTAAAGTAATTTCCAGACCCCAGTTACATAAAGTGCCAACTACCAAAAAAGGCACAATGCTAAATAGTGAGGCGTAGAAAGCGTTTTGGGATTCTCTGGCTTTCCGAGTCTTTTCAAATTCTGACTGGCTGGTGTAGAGCGATCGCTCGGCAAAGTTAAACCAGCGATTGAGTTGCTCGATTACCCATTCATTGACTCTGGAAAAACCTAGATATAGCGCCAATGACCACAAACTCGCTCCAGCGATCGCGATCGTGTCTAACTCAAAACGGAAAGGCAAAATTTCAGTCAGCATTGCTTGGTAGAGTCCTGCAAAGGGTCAACTTTAACTGTCAGTAAATAAACCTCTTGTGCAATTTTAAGCATATAAGCTAATACCTAAAAACCACAAACCCCTTGAAATCATTAGATTTCAAAGGGTTTAATAGAGTGCCAGGAACCGGACTTGAACCGGTGACACGAGGATTTTCAGTCCTCTGCTCTACCAACTGAGCTATCCCGGCTTTTGCTTTTGTCAGCCACGATTAATCAATGTAGCAAAGATAAAAGAATATAGCAAGTCTTTGGAGAAAAATAGTTATGCAGCTTTCAAACTCAACTTAAACCAGACAAAAACGGCTACAAATAGTAGAAATTGGACAAGAACAATACTTGGCCCAGAAGCCAGGTTGAAGATACCTGACACCATGATGCCAGCAATGCTGCTAATGGAACCAACTATCACCGACATAACCAGAAAGCGGCTAAAGTGGTGACTCATCAGTTTGGCGGTGGAGGCGGGAATGACCAAAAAGGCGTTCACCAACAAAACGCCGACAGCTTTAATCGCTACAGCAACGGCGAGCGAAAGTAAGACGACAAAGGCGTAGCGGTACAATTGGACGGGAACGCCTTGAACTTGGGCGACATCGGGGTTAAGGGTCAATAAAATTTGCTGTCGCAGAGTTGATAGTAAAAATATGCTACCTCCCACAAGGACTAGCAGCGTCAAAATCAAATCTGTGGTATCGATCGCTAGAATATCGCCGAACAGTACAGCCATCAAGTTGCCACGATATCCTTTAATTAGGCTCGTGAGAATTAAACCGATCGCTAATGCCCCAGATAGCACGATGCTAAGTATGCTATCGCTAGCTAAGTCGGTTTTGTCGATAAAGTAAAGGACAATAACCCCAAAAACTAAGGTAAAAGGTAACAGCATCCAAGTAGGATTTATTTGTAGCAGCACACCTAACGCCACACCTACAAGGGCTGCATGACCAACCGCGTGGCTAAAAAATGACAACTGGCGCAAGGTGACAAAACTACCCAACATCCCGCCAAGTATTCCCATCAAGGCAGCACCGACGATCGCACGCTGTATCGAAGGAAGTTGTAACAACTCTAACAAATCATTACGACTAGCGATCGCAAGCCAAGTTATCTGACAATCATTGAAGAAATTCATACTTGTAGGTATTAATGTTGGTGCTGGTAGCGACTGAAACCTGGTCCGTAGGTTGCTAACAGGTTTTGCGGTGAAAGGGCAATTTCTGGCTTACCAGTACAAACAATGCTTTGGTTCAGGCAAAGCACGCGATCGCAATGCCGATTTACCATATCAATATCGTGAGAAACTTGTAATACTGTCCAACCTTCCTCTCGCTTTAATTCATTTAGCAAAGCGTAAAAATCTGCTGTACCTTGGACATCAACACCAGCAAAGGCTTCATCTAGTACCAACAATTTCCGAGGCATTACCAAACAATAAGCCAATAAAACCCGCTTGAGTTGACCACCGCTAAGAGTACCAATAGCTTGATGCTGTAAATGATAAGCATCGGTTCGCCGTAAAGCTTCTGTTACTGCTGCTAATTTTTCCCGATCTTGTCTCCATAGCTTAGAGAAAAATAAATTCTTTCTTTTACTTTCCTTAGTCCATCCCAGTCCCACCAATTCGCTGACAGAAATAGGAAAGCTGCGGTCAAAAATAAAGTTTTGTGGCATATAGCCCAATGTGTGGCGCAAATGCCCAAGTCTGGCAATTGGACGACCCAAAATTTCAATCGTCCCTGCACTTCGAGGGATCAAATCTAAAACCGCTTTTACCAGGGTACTTTTACCAGCACCATTGGGGCCAACAATAGCTGTATCTGTTCCTGGCAACAATTCAAAGGAAACATCTCGAACAGCCAGGTAGCTGCCTTGATAAACAGTTAATCCTTCTACTTTCAAAATAGCAATGTCATTAGTCATTGGTTATTTGTCATTGGTTATTGGTCATTGGTCATTGGTCATTTGCAAAGGACAACTGACAAATGACAAACCTATTTACACGATGTTTCCAGGGTTTGTAAATTAGCTTTCATTGCCTTGAAATAATGCTGCGGATCTGTTTCGCCAGTTTCTAGAGAATCCAGGGTACGCAAATTTAATTTCAAATCTTTAGAGAGACTGGTCAGCAGTTTGTTATCTACTCCTGGTTCGCTAAATAAAGCTTTAACTTTGTATTTTTTCACAGCATTGACGGCATTTTGGACATCTGTTGGTGAAAGTTGATCTTCGGGAATTTGCACCACTGCAACTTGCTTGAGGTTATAGCGTTTAGCTAAATATGGAAACGCATCATGAAAGGTAATAAAGGTGCAACTGGGGTTTTTCTGTAAAGTCTGCTGAAATTCGCTGTTTAAACTTTCTAATTCTTTAATATAAGCTGTAGCATTTGCTTCGTAAGTAGCTTTGTTCGTCGGATCGGCTGCAATTAATCCATCTCGAATATTTGTTACCTGCTGTTTTGCTAAAACTGGATCTAACCAAACATGAGGATTACCTTGACTATGTTCGTGGCCTTTTTCATCTGGTGTCGTTTTCACAACAGGTGAAATTTCATTTAAGGGTTTAATACCAATACTTGCATCAATTTCAGTTAATTTGGGATTTTGGGCATTTTTGACAGTACCTACTAGAAATTCCTCTAAACCTAAACCATTTTTTATTAACACATTAGCAGTAGCGATCGCTTTGACATTTCCTGGTGTCGCTTGGTATTCATGCACCTCCGTACCAGGTGGCACTAGAATTTCTACATCTGCCACATTCCCAGCTACTCCCTTAGTAAACAAATATATTGGCAAAAATGTCGCCACTATTTTAGTTTTTCCCGACTGCACTGCTGGGGTAGAGGCAGCTTCCTGTGCTTGCGGCGACCGTTCGGAAGTGCTTCCCTGACTCGGATTCGATTGGCTACACCCAGTAGACATCGACAACATTAACAAAGCAATGATGGGCAATATGCCGCTTCTTTGGCTGCCTTTTCTAATTTCTCTGCTATTCACAATCACGATATTTTCTCCTCAAAACGATGCTTGCTCTGCCTCTGTCATAATCGCTGTTGACAATGAGACCTATTCTAAACTCTATACTAGAATAATTCTCATTCTCATTTTTAGTATATAATATTATCATTGTGGGTTTCCAGTGTAATGAGTAACAAAAAATTTTTTCAGACGGTACAGCCTTCTGCAATTTAGTTTTCTTAGTTTTCCCTGGATAATTAGGATTTATTGACTTTTTGATCAAAAAGGTTGCTTACTTCTGATAAGATTACTGACAAATATTCTCATAAAGTACACATTTAAAAATGTGTGTGTATGTGAATAGGAAATCAGTGTGAGGAGAAAAATGCAAAAATTCTGGAAATATCTGCTAGTTAGTCCAGCAGTCTGTGGTGTCATGCTATTTGTTAATACTGCTACATTTGCAGGTGAAACAGAAACATCAGTTAAGTCTGAAATCAATCAACCGCAAGTTTTAGCTAATCCAGACATAAAAGCTCAAAACATGGCGCAAGTTACCTCAGTGTCTCAATTTTCTGATGTACAACCTACCGACTGGGCATTCCAAGCATTGCAGTCCTTGGTGGAGCGCTATGGCTGTATTGCAGGATACCCAAATAGCACTTATCGCGGTAATCGGGCATTAACGCGATATGAGTTTGCTGCTGGTTTGAATGCTTGTCTCGATCGCATTAACGAACTGATTGCTACAGCCACTGGCGATTTAGTTAACAAACAAGATTTAGCCACATTACAAAAGCTGCAAGCAGATTTTTCCGCAGAACTGGCGACACTCCGAGGTCGTGTGGATGCAGTAGAAACACGCTCTGCTGAATTGGAGGCCAATCAGTTCTCAACCACAACTAAACTGAGTGGGGAAGTGGTAATTGCGATCGCAAGTGTCATCGGTGGGAACACAGTTAATGGTCAAAAAGTCAACCAAAATACCGTCCTTGCAGACCGCGTGCGTCTGAACCTCGACACCAGTTTTACTGGTCAAGATTTACTCAGAACACGACTTCAGGCAACAAATCTAGACCCCTTCTCTCAGACTGCTACCTTTACACCAGAAGGTGACTTCCGATTTGCTGGTGGTAACAACAGTAATGGAGTTGTCATAGACGCGCTGTTGTATCAGTTCCCTCTCGGTAAGAAAACAGGCATTACCCTGGAAGCAAATGCAGGTGCAATTGATGATTTCACCAATACAGTCAACCCGTACCTAGATGGGGACGGTGGTAGCGGTGCCCTTTCCCATTTTGGGACTCGCAACCCAATTTATTATCTAGTCAATGGTACTGGTATAGGAATAAAGCACGAGTTCAGTGATAAAGTAGAACTAAGCTTAGGGTATTTAGCGAATGATGCTGCTAACCCTCAGCTAGGCTCTGGACTGTTCAACGGTGCTTATGGTGCTATGGGGCAGTTAACTGTTAAGCCTAGCAACCAAATTACCCTTGGTTTGACCTACATTAACGCCTACAAAAATACTTTTTTTGCCAATGGTAGTGGTGGTAGCAATAACGCTAATGATAATATATTGCAAAATGCTTCCAGTAACTCCTACGGTATAGAAGCATCCTTTCAACCTAGCTCAAAATTTGTGATTGGTGGTTGGGCTGGCTTGACTAAAGCTCGCGTCCTTTCAGTTGGTGATGCTGACATCTGGAACTATGCCGTCACACTGGCTTTCCCGGATCTTGGTAAAAAAGGTAACATTGCAGGAATTATTGTGGGTATGGAACCTAAAGTTACCAGTGTGAGCAGTTCTCTCCGCAATGCAGGTATCAACAAAGATCCAGACACTTCATATCACATTGAAGGTTTCTATCAATATAAACTGAGTGACAATATCAGCATTACCCCAGGAGTTATCTGGCTGACAGCACCAGACCATAACAATCAAAACGACGATATCGTGATTGGAACAGTGAGAACCACATTCAGTTTTTAATTTTTTAAAATCTGAAAATAAGACGCAAATTTATCTTTTGCGTCTTTCATTGTGTTTATGGTTTTAAAAATAAACCTCAGCATTTTTACTGAGCTTAATATCTCAAAACACTATAGTTATTTTCATGTAAATGCAATAGGTTGTAGAGACAGAAAAATGAAAATATCTAGTAGATTAACGCAGATAAAACAGATAAATTGCGGAAATTACTTAAAAATTTCCCTTTTTAGGATTGTTAGTTAAAGGCTTAAAGTCAATACAGTTCAGTTAAGCAATTTTTATCCTTCTCTTTCTTTTCTCTGTGTCCTCTGCGCCTCTGCGGTAGCCTACGGCAAGCTACGTTAAAAAAATGACTTCGAGAAAGACTGCTAGCCTTAATCCAAGGGTATTGCAATACTGCGTAGGGTTTGAAAATTTGTAGGTTGGGTTGAGCGAAGTGAAACCCAACAAAACAAAAAGACCAGCCTCCCACAGCTGGTCTAAAAAATGTTTTTGCGTTGTCTTCTCAAGAGAGTTAAAACCCAATTGCGCGTTCCCAAAATGCAACGGGCAACTTTTCTTAACAATATTGTAACAGCCAACACAGATTTTTCCTGAATATTCATCAAAAAAAGATACGGACAAAGCTTAAAAGCCTCTATCTATTAGGAGAATTCAGCAGATTGCAGGAGTATAGATGGGAGAGAGAAAGGCAGACAAGGGAGAATATTTTACCTCGTCTCCCTTATTCCTCTCATCCCCGCGTCAGTTTCAACCAATCAATTTCCATTTGACAGGCTACTGATGCTGGGAGCGATTTCTGCATCTTTTGATGTTTCGCCCACGCGGAGAATTTTAGCCCCCAATTGCTGCAATTTCACATCAAGTCGATCGTAGCCGCGATCGAGGTGCTGTAAACCCTGAATTGTGGTTTGTCCTTCCGCCGCTAGTCCGGCGATTACTAACGCTGCCGATGCTCGTAAGTCTGTACCTAATACTGGTGCGCCAGATAATTTTGGGACTCCCCGAACGAAAGCAGCATTGCCTTTGACACGAATATCTGCCCCCAAGCGATTCAACTCTGAGGCATGACGCAAGCGATTTTCAAAGACGGATTCGTTAATTACGCTGTCGCCTTCTGCCACTGATAGCAAAGCCATGAATGGCGCTTGCATATCTGTGGGAAAACCTGGATGGTATTGAGTTTCAATATCCGTTGCTTTGAGGGTTTCTGCTGGCAGAATATGTAAGTGTTCAGGCTTGTCCTCAATTATTGTTACTCCAATATCCCGCAGCTTGGCAATGACTGGGATCAGATGTTCTGGAGCCACTGGCGAGAGGATAAGTTCTGAGCGGGTAATTGCTGCTGCTAGCAAAAACGTCCCGGCCTCAATGCGATCGGGAATAATGCTGTAGTCAACAGAATGCAACTTGGGGACTCCTTCGATAATAATCCTGCTAGTCCCCGCGCCCTTAATCTTCGCTCCCATCGCGTTACAGAAGTTAGCTAGATCGACTACTTCCGGTTCTCTGGCAGCATTTTCGATGATGGTTTCACCCTCTGCTAGGGTAGCCGCCATCATCAAGTTTTCCGTTGCTCCAACGCTGGCGATGTCTAAGTAAATCTTCGCACCTTTTAATCTCCGGCTACTGCCAGGGACGTAGGCATTACAAATGCCATGCTCAATTTGCACCTCCGCTCCCATCGCTTGCAGTCCCCTGACATGCAAATCAACTGGTCTTGCTCCAATCGCACAACCGCCTGGTAAGGGCATCTGTGCTACTCCCAGTCTCGCCAGAATCGCTCCAATGGCGAAAAAACTCGCTCTCAATTGGGTAACTAATTCGTAGGGAGCTTTTGAGGTTTTAATCTCGCTGGCGTTGATGTCTAAAATGTCACCTTGTCGGGTTAATTCTACACCCAAAGCTGATAACACCTGACCCATCCGGTCTACGTCCGCTAATAAAGGGACATTACGGATACGACAATCGCCCGGACACAGCAAGGCTCCAGCCATGATCACCAGTGCTGAATTTTTTGCCCCGCTAATTTTCACATGACCCTGCAAAGGATGCCCACCCCAAATTTGCAAGACTGAGGAGTCTGCTTCTGGAGCAATTTTGACATCTGGTAAGCTGGTAGAAGGATTAATAAGCCTACCTCCAAAAGTAATACGTATTTTATATGTTTGAAGTTGGTTTTGATTCTACAGTAAAGATTCAAAATGTCCACGTTTTAAAGCAGCGTTTGGTATAAAAAAATTGTTTTTTGGGTAAAAAATCTGGGCTGAAAAGAAGCGTTAGCAAGCTTTTTGAGCTTTTTAAAAGATTTTAAAAAAAGAATCAATAAGTAGTAGCTCTAAGCAAAAATAAATACTCAGTAAAATAACTTAAGTGTTCTCTAAAAATCAATGCTGTACTGTTGAGTTAATATTTTGATTCGACCTCGTGCGTGAAAAACTCGTTTCCAGTTAGAGACTTTTAACGAGGCATTCTGCTTTTACTTGACAAAGGTAAAACATAACGCAATAATAAGAAACTGTCGATAATCAAAAATGCGAGCGGAACTGGCGGAATGGCAGACGCGCTAGATTCAGGTTCTAGTGCCGCAAGGCTTCCGGGTTCAAGTCCCGGGTTCCGCATAACCAGTGCTGAGTGCGGAGTAGTGAGTGCTGAGAAGGAAAAACTCAGCACTCACTACTCAGGACTCACAACTAAAAATGTTGACCAGTTTACAAAACTCCCTAGTTAAGCAAATTCGCAAACTGCACTCCACCAAGGAGCGGCATAAGCAGCAGTTATTTTTACTGGAAGGGACGCACCTGTTAGAAGAAGCTTGTGCGGTCAATTACCCACTAGAAACAGTGTGTTGTACCCCAGATTGGCAATTAGCCCATACTTCCTTGTGGGAAGAAGCTTGTAGCCGATGCGATCGCACCGAAATTGTTAGTCAAGAAGTCTTGAATGCGATCGCTACTACAGTCCAACCGGATGGTGTGGTGGCAACGGCAAAACGAAGCGACCGCCAAACTCAAGTACCATTGACTGGTTTAGTACTAGCTTTAGAGACAATACAAGATCCCGGCAACCTGGGTACAATGATTCGCACCGCCGCCGCCGTCGGAGCATCAGGTTTGTGGGTAAGTGGAGATAGTGTAGATTTAGACAGTCCAAAAGTTCTCCGGGCTTCAGCAGGACAATGGTTTCGCCTAGCAACAGCCGTAACCGAAGATTTAAAAGCGACAGTCCAACAAAGTCAACAGGCCGGAATGCAAGTAGTCGCAACCTTACCCAGCGCGACTTTAACTTATTGGGAAGTAGACTGGCGAAAACCCAGTCTGATTTTACTGGGAAATGAAGGTGCTGGATTGTCGGCAGATTTAGCAGCGATCGCAGATCGGCAAGTCAGAATTCCTTTGAGTCCTGGGGTGGAATCTTTGAATGTGGCGATCGCAGCCGCTTTAATGTTATACGAAGCTCGGCGGCAACTAATTTGTCAGGAATAAATTTTAACTTTTTACCCCAATTGGGTTTTTGTTATTTCTTCGAGATATTGTTCAATATCAGCAACTGCATCCTCAAGAGCCGCTAAATCAATATCTGTCAAGTCTTGATCGAGTTCGACTTCAGTGAAATTACTAGTATGCAGTTGAGGAATATCTTCTTCCTCAGTCGAACTTTCTTGTAAGATATCCTCCAACTGTTCGAGGGATTGTTGAAACACTTGATCGGCGACGCGGCGCTTTTGTGGCTGATTTTGCTCCATAATATTTACTTGAAAATCCTGATTTCCTGAGTTAATTTTGATTCTAGTTCCTACAGATTGAAATTTGGCACTCATAACATCATAGTTTTGTGCTGTATCAACTTTAGCAGTGGTTATCAAGAATATCGATAACTGTCTCCAATTAAGAGGAGTCATAATTCAGAATGAATTATGACCGAAAAAGCGGATAGCGTCGGCGGCAAGCGAGTCCGCGAACGCAAGTGCGTCTCGCAGAGAGCGTTTTGATTCTGACTCCTGAATTCTGACTTGTGAATTCTTCTTCAAGATTGATTACTTTTAGAGGAGGTAGGAGGAAAGAATTATTAACAGATTCGGCGGAATTCCCCGTCCCTCTACAGGGCGGGGATGGATAGCTTTCTTGATGACGAAAACACCCCACTCTCTATCAACCGCAGGTTGATAGGGAGTGGGGTGTAAGAGATGCCACCAATTATTGTATTTTAGTACTTTACCACAATATATATTTATGGTAGAGTACAGATATCAAGGAGGTGATGTTGAGTGTTACACAAGGTTGTACAAGTCCGTTTATATCCGTCAGTTGAGCAGCAAATTCAATTAGCACAAGCTTTTGGTTGCGCTCGTTGGTGGTGGAATTATGCTCTGAATAAGTCAATTGAGACTTATAAGGAAACAGGGAAAGGACTTAGCCGTGCAGCGCTCAACGCACTTCTTCCATCGCTCAAAAAAGCCGAAGAAACTGTATGGTTAGCCGATTGTTACAGTCAAGTTTTACAGGCTACAACACTGAATCTAACCACGGCGTACAAAAATTTTTTTGAGAGCCGCGCTGGATTTCCTAAGTTCAAATCTAGACACGATAAACAGTCTATCCAGTATCCTCAAAACGTCAAGATTGTAGATGGTGATGTCAAGCTCCCTGGCAATATCGGGATAGTCAAAGCCAAAATACATAGAGCAATTGAGGGGAAAATCAAAACTGTTACTGTGAGTAAAACGCCTTCAGGCAAATATATTGCATCTATACTGACTGAAGTTGAAGGTGAAAATCCAATTATTTCAGAAGGTAAAATTTACGGCATTGATTTAGGCTTGAAACACTTTGCAGTTGTTACCGACGGCACTTATGTTTCAAAATACGATAATCCTAAGCACCTTGCCAAGCATGAGAAAAATCTTAAACGCAAGCAGCAAAAATTAGCGCGTAAGCAAAAAGGGAGTATTTCAAGGAATAGGTATAGAAAAGTTGTTGCCAAAGTGTACGAGCGAGTTACTAATTCGCGGCAGGATTTTCTACATAAACTTAGTTATAAGTTGGTCAGCGATAGCCAAGCTGTCATAGTAGAGAATCTTCATATCAAAGGTATGGTACGCAATCATAAATTGGCAAAGTCAATATCTGATGTTGGTTGGGGAACATTCACTAACTTTTTAGCTTACAAGCTAGAACGCAATGGTAGTAAGTTGATTGAAATTGATAGATGGTTCCCCAGTTCCAAACTCTGCTCTAATTGTTTTTATCAACTTAGTGAGTTGCCGTTGGATGTCCGTCAGTGGACTTGTCCTCATTGCAATACTCATCATGACAGAGATGGAAACGCAGCCATAAATATTAGAGCAGAGGGCATCAGAATGATAAAGGCGGAAGGTTCAGCCGTCTCTGCTGTAGGAGGGGAGGTAAGTCCTATTCTTGGGCGAAAGTCTAAGTTTAGGCACTCCCCCGTGATTACAGAAGCCCCAACTTCAACCGTACTCGGTAAGTTGGGGTAGTTCACATTTGAAATTATAAAAACTGGTAGCTCAGGGCTGATAACTAACTATGAGTGAAGCCTTATTCTGTATCGAAAATCTGCGAGTTGCCTATCCTCAACGGAGTGGAGAAGAAGCAAGCTGGGCGGTTGATGATGTATCTTTGACCTTGCAACCAGGTGAAAGAATGGGATTGGTGGGAGAATCGGGTTGTGGTAAATCAACTATCGGACGGGCAGTAATGCGTTTACTACCATCCTCTAGTCGGATTGAAGGACGGGTGACATTTCAAGGACAGTCGGTGTTTGATTTGACACCTAACCAGTTGCGGAAATTTCGGGGAGAGGCGATCGCCTTAGTTTTTCAAGATCCCATGACACGTCTTGATCCGTTGATGACTATTGGTAAGCATTGTATCGAAACCCTCCAGGCGCACTCACCAGAATTATCAACGCGGTCAGCTAAAGAAAAAGCACTTGCTACTTTGGCAAAGGTGAATATCCCTGCCAGTCGCTGGAGTCAGTATCCTCATGAGTTTAGCGGCGGAATGCGCCAACGGGTAGCGATCGCCTTAGCTTTACTCCTGAGTCCCAAGTTCATTGTTGCCGATGAACCCACCACCAGTTTAGATGTCACCGTCTCCGCGCAGATATTGACAGAATTAACTCGCCTGTGCAGTGAAGAAAATATGGGATTGTTGCTGATATCTCACGATTTAGCAATGGTAGCTGAGTATTGCGATCGCATTGGGGTAATGTACAACGGCAAGATGGTCGAAATGGGTTCTACAGAAAGCGTATTTAGAGAACCTCAACATGAATACACGCGATCGCTCCTAAAAGCAGCTTTACACATTCAAGCAGTAACTGATACTGGAGAATTGATAATTGTTAATGACTCAGAAAAGCAATTACCGATTATCAATGAGAAATCCCCAATTTTGAGCGTCACAGAACTCAAGCAACACTACACCATAGAACCTAACTTTATCGAACGACTGTTTAATACACAAACGCAGACAATTAAAGCAGTAGATGGGATCAACCTGGATATTTATCCAGGAGAAATTCTCGGCTTAGTCGGGGAATCAGGTTGTGGAAAAAGTACACTATCACGAACAATATTGCAACTAATTCGTCCCACTAGTGGCAAAGTTGAGTTTTTAGGACAAGATTTAACTAAACTGTCGCGTCAAGAAATTCGCTCCTCACGGCGACAAATACAAATGGTCTTTCAAGATCCTCACGCTTGTCTCAATCCAGCCATGACAGTGGGACAAAGTATCGCAGACCCTTTATTTATCCACAATCTTGCTAATTCTAGTAAGGCAAAAGAACAGGTTTTATGGATGTTAAATAAAGTTGGGTTAACACCGCCAGAAGTGTATTATGAGCGTTATCCATCAGATTTGTCTGGTGGACAACAGCAACGAGTAGCGATCGCTCGGGCTTTGATTACTCACCCTAAACTTTTAATCTGCGATGAACCAGTGAGTATGCTAGATGCTAGCGTCCAGTCGCAAGTCCTGGATTTGATGTTGCAACTAAAAGAAGAGTTTGAGTTAACTTATCTATTCATCACTCATGACCTTTGGTTAGCAAGATTTTTGTGCGATCGTATTGCCGTGATGAATGGCGGTAAAATTGTCGAACTTGGTCTGACAAAAAAGATTTTTGCCAATCCTCAGCACCCTTATACCAAAACCTTACTAGCTGCTGCTCCCTTACTAGCACGAGCATAAAATTAGGAGTTATGAGTTTAAAATTCTTAACTCTTAACTTCTAACTCATTCATACAACAATTACGATAGAAGCCGTAAAATTGCTACTGTTAACACTGTATTATTTTTGAATATTTTCTGAAGATTTTTTCCGAGACGGTAGCAATGACTATTCGCCATGCGACTGAAACTGACTTACCTGCAATTGTGGAAATATATAATACTGCAATTCCTAGCCGCATGGCAACGGCTGACTTAGAACCAGTATCGGTGGAAAGTCGCCTTGCTTGGTTTAAAGCGCGATCGCCTTCACAACGCCCACTTTGGGTAATTGAAGTAGACGGAGTAATTGCTGGATGGCTTAGTTTTCAATCCTTTTACGGGCGACCGGCTTATAATACGACTGCCGAAATTAGTATTTACATAGCCCCTAACTTTCATCGATGTGGTTTGGGAAGGCAACTCTTAGCACAAGCAATTAGCGAAAGTCCTAGTTTGGGTCTAAAGAGCCTAGTATGCTTCATTTTTGCCCACAATCAGCCCAGTTTAAAACTTTTTGAAACATTTGGTTTTCAACGTTGGGGACATTTGCCTAAAATTGCCGAACTCGACAGCGTTGAACGGGACTTAGTGATTATGGGACTGCGAATTATTGACACTCCCCGTCGATAAATCGACAGGGATTCTTGGTTCAACGAAACCACTTAACCTAGAGTCCTTGCGTCATCTAGACTTTCCACTATCATTACTATAGTATATTGGTACACTAGACCTCTTGCATAAGTCGAATAGACACTTGTGTGCATACCGTAGCCAATACATACGGGGAGGGTTAGGGTGGGGTAAAACTGACGCGAAAAACCAGGTGAGTAAACTACTTCAGACTTGTGTATATACCGTAGCCCGTTTCTGGGGGGAATTAAGTAGAGATGGGTTGGGAAAAGTTTTGATTAAGCTTGTAATACCTTAAACCACTTATTCAAAACTGTGCTGATGGTTTTTTTAATCTGATGATTGCGACTCCACTTTTGGAATGCCATTTCATACTCTTCACCTTTAATTTGAAAAGTATTCCAGACATCAAGCCCTATAGGTAATCCGCAGAATAATAAAATATACAGCGACCAAGAAATTCCGCCACCAGTGATTAAATCAACCAGTATAAAAAAGCCATTGAAAATTGCATATTTGCTTAGACGCTTCTGAAATCTTCTGATGCGGTAGATGTCAAAAGCTTTTCGCTGTTGAACTTGTCCCTGTTGCAATATCCAATCGCGTTCTGCTAATTTTAAAGACTCAGGTGAGATTTCTAACTCAGCAGCAATTTCTAATATATGCTCATAAGAAAATTCTGTGTCTTTATCATCTGCTTGACGAGCGATCGCTAAATGCAGAATTTGTTGGACATCTTCTTGGCTATACGAGCGGATGCTTTGAGGTTCAAACGCCGTCATAATTCTTTCTCTTATATTACTTTCAATAGAAATTTGCTGCCCGATAGATTTTAAGCAGCTACGCCAGTACTATCTCTATTATTCTTAGATTAACAAATCTAGATGCTGTCTGGCATCGAATGTATGGGATTTTTAACTTTGGGCGTTAGGAGTGCTGAGTTAGGAGTTAGGAGTTAGGAGTTAAAAGTAGAGACGCGATTAACCCAAGTCTTTCCAAGAGTTAGGAGTTTTGTTTATCTCCTTGTCTCCCTTGTCTCCCTCATCTCCCACTCCCCACCAATATAAAGACTCTCCAAACATCCAAGATATTATCAAATGCAGCAGAGCATAATAACGAAATAACAAGCATTACCAAGGATGTAACTCAATGGTTGAAGAAAATGGATCGATTCGTACCCTATCGGTTGATATTGGCGGTAGTGGGGTAAAAGCTATGGTTTTGGATATTACAGGGCATCCTGTAACGGAAAGAGCGCGTTTAGATACACCTCAACCTGCGACACCGGAGGTTGTAATTAATGCAATTGTGGTGTTAGCCGCCGCTCAAGGTGAATTTCATCGCGTTTCGGTCGGTTTTCCTGGTGTGGTGCGGTGTGGAGTCACAGAAACAGCAGTAAACTTACATCCAGATTGGATCGGATTTGATTTGGAAACAGCATTATTAAAACACTTAAACAAGCCTGTACGGGTGATTAATGATGCAGATATGCAGGGGTTTGGTGCGATCGCAGGTAAAGGTGTAGAATTAGTAATTACTCTGGGTACGGGGTTTGGTTCGGCTTTATTTGTAGATGGTAGGCTGGTACCAAATATGGAAATGGGGCATCATCCGTTTCGCAAAGGAGAGACTTTTGAGCAGCAGTTGGGGCGTGCAGAGTTAGAAAAAATCGGTGATAAAAGATGGAATAGGCGTTTAGAAAAAGCGATCGCATCCTTGCAACATCTGTTCAATTATGATTACCTGTACATTGGCGGTGGTGAAGCTGTAAGAGTCAATTTACAGCTACCTCTAAATGTCAAACTCATCCCCAATATCACTGGTTTATTAGGCGGTATTGCTTTGTGGCGAGATGAAAAAAGGTAAAAATATCGACAACTGAACGTACTAAGCGAGGTCTCTAACCAGGTACACCTACGCATATTTTATTAAGGTGTATTCTTTCTCAACACTTTAAAATCATGTCCGGGTAATTAGTTATGATTACCACATCTATGCAGAAAGCCAGAAACTCTCCCCTTGCTCTCAGCTTACTTTTCCATATCCCGTGAAAAGTCAGGACGATTGCTAAGGCTGAAACGAAGATGTGGTAAGCTTTTCACTAAGTATTTTCTATAATCAGATTGCTAAAAAAACTATGTCATGCCGCTAGATTTTACGAAAAATCGCCGTTTCAGGCACTAAAATTTTCTGAGCGTACAAAAAACCTCTCCTGGCACAGTGATGGCTAACTTTACTACATCAGCCCTCACTCTTCATACTCTTTTTGTTTGGCGAACCTATCAATCTTTTATGACAAATTTTAAAGATACTCAAACTAGTCAACTTACTGTTATTAGTCTCTTCTCAGGGTGTGGAGGTATTGATCTAGGATTTCAAAGACAAGGATTATCAATTATTTGGGCAATTGATAATGACTTAGACTGTGTAGAAACATATCAAAAAAATATAGGCAATCATATTATCAATAAATCAATTTGTGATGTTGATTCAAGAGAAATTCCTAATGCCGATATAATTGTTGGTGGATTCCCATGCCAAGGTTTTTCAGTAGCAAATAAATTTCGGTCAAAAGATGATGAAAGAAATGAACTTTATAATGAAATGTTAAGGATAATACAAGATAAAAAGCCTAAATGGTTTATGTCCGAGAATGTAAAAGGGATTTTAAGTCTAGATGACGGGCTTGTTTTTCAAAAGATTCTAGAAGAATTACAAGAAGTTGGTTATTATGTAACCTATCAACTGGTTAATATGGCTGATCATGGAGTTCCACAAATTAGAAAAAGAGTTATTATTTTAGGTACAAGAAATGACTTGCCTATAGAAGCTAGAGTCAAGCATCCATTACCAGATTATTCTGAAAAAGACAAAAATCTCAAAAAATGGATTACGATTAATTCTGCATTGGAAAAATTAGAATATTTGAAACCAACCACAAATTTATTAGGCTCACAGTATAAAGTTTCATATAGAAACTACACGGGACATAGACAAACCAATGGTGATAAACCATGTCCGACAATTATCGCTAGAGGTAATGGCAAGGGCGGAGTATGTGCAATTCCACACCCTAACGGAATACGGCGATTAAATGTTAGAGAATCAGCATTTATTCAAACTTTTCCATCCGATTTTGAATTTACAGGAAGTATAACCTCAATGTATCGCCAAATTGGTAATGCTGTACCTGTATTATATGCCGAAAAAATAGCACAAGAATTTATAGAAGCTAATAAGAGATTAAAAACCTTTATAGAAAAACAAAATAAAGAAACTAAAAAAATCAATGTTGTTTCTTTATTCTCTGGCGCGGGAGGAATGGACTTAGGCTTTAAAAAAGCTGGGTTTGACATTGTATGGGCAATTGACAACTTTGAAGATGCTGTACAAACATACCGAAAAAATATAGGTAATCATATAATTAATAATAATATTGAAGACTACAACCTAAATGAAATTCCTGATTGTGATGTTCTTATAGGTGGATTCCCATGTCAGGGTTTTTCAATAGCCAATATGAACCGTAGCATTCATGATAATAGAAATATTCTATATGAATATCTTGTCAAAGTAATACAAATTAAAAAGCCCAAAATTTTTATTGCTGAAAATGTAAAAGGTATTCTTAGCCTTGATAAAGGGAAAATTTTTAAAAATATATTAGAAGATTTTCATAAATCTGGGTATAACTGTAAATATGCTATTTTAAATGCTGCGGACTATGGAGTTCCACAAACTAGAGAAAGAGTTATTATTTTAGGACAGAGAGAAGATATAACAATAGAAATTGAATTTCCTCCACAACCGAGTCATTTTAAATCGTATGTATCTGTGGGACAGGCACTTTCCAATTTTCCCGATCCTGACAAGAAACATAATTTGAAAAATCATGTATATTCCAAATTTAAACTAAAGTTTAATGGGTATATATCAAATAGACGTATTAATCCTGACTTACCATGCCCAACTATTACGGCTAGAGGCGATCATAAAGGAGGAGCAATGGTAATGCACCACCCTTCAAATCAACGTAGGTTAACGTGCAGGGAGATGGCTTACATACAAGGCTTTCCTCTCGACTTTGAATTTATTGGCTCAATGACATCTGTTTACCGCCAAATTGCGAACGCACTACCCTACCCTGTTGCAGAAGCAGTTGCATCTTCGGTTTACAAAGCACTGACTAATAATTGTCTGAATGAAAAGTCAGAGGTACTATCCCGGATAGCTACAATGTTGTTGGTTAAAATAAATATTGGTTGAAGTAAAATAAACTAAAATGACTGAAATTGGCCTGATGATGACGGGCGTGTTAACAATAAGACAAGCATCTGGGGCCAATTTGCCACAGCAGCAATTATTGCAAATGGAAAATGACGTAAACCAGTCAAAACAAAGTCAGTTAGAGATAGCTGCTAAAGTTACACCACCTGAATTTATGCAGATAGATGGGATTTCCCAGGCTTCTCTCTCAGCACTGAAACTAGAAAAAGCACACATACTTCAGAAAATCAGCAAAAAGAATCTGGGACTAGTTTCTTCTAAATTAGGTAAGCCTAAGAAGTCTTCTCAGTCTGGAGGTAAAGTCCGTACAAAGGCTACAGGACGGTTCCAGAAGTTTAGTAGCCAACCTCTACCGACTCTTTATTTTGGTAGTTCTGGTATTGCTGTCAGAGCCTTACAACAGCTATTAGTGTCTAACGGTTATGCTGTGAGAGTGGATGGGATTTTTGGCGCACTAACAGAGACTGCTGTTAAAGCCTTTCAAAACCAGCGAAATTTAGGTGTAGATGGAGTAGTTGGTCAA
Source organism: Nostoc sp. NMS4 (assembly GCF_017115095.1). Lineage (GTDB taxonomy): Bacteria > Cyanobacteriota > Cyanobacteriia > Cyanobacteriales > Nostocaceae > Nostoc. The sequence goes on from NZ_JABXKI010000234.1 coordinate 32,705, forward strand.
CGAACTTGGAGTGCGTTGACAATTTAGTTATTTGTCCTTGGTCATTTGTCCTTATTCATTCGTTCTTAGCTAATAACAAATGACAAGTGACAAATGACCCACGCAAGAGAGAACCACTATAACTAATGTCCTTAGCTAATAGCTAATGACAAATGACAAATTAACGATACTTGTGCTGCTCTAATAGCTGTTGCGCTCTTGGCTTGTAAATTAAATAGAACAAAGCCTCGATATAGCGTAATAAATCTTCCCGATTTTCCTTTGAAGTAAAGTTCCAGAAGCCATAAATCCTTGCTAAGGATAACAGCTTGCTAGTGTGAATTTTCCAAGTGTAGGTGCTGTAAACTCGCTCAATTCCGCGCTGAGAAATTTCATTCCAATAGTTAGGATTTTGTTCGCATTTAGTGATGAATTCGACAATTTTTGTGGCTGTTTCCTCTAAATTTGTCGGGTTAATCAAAAAGCCATTAACCTTATCTTGAATAATCTCTAATGGCCCACCAAACTGTGTGGCAAAAGTCGGTAATCCTGAAACCATCGCCTCTAAAATTGTCAAACCAAAAGCTTCAAATAAAGCTGGTTGTACAAAAATTCCTTGATGATCGGCAATGACTCGGTAAATTTCACCGGAATCAGTTTTAGTCAGGCGCACACCCAACCAACGAATTTTACCGTGGAGATTGTACTGGTCAATTATTTGGTAGAGTTTGATAATTTCGTCGCGTTCTTCGTTGTCACCTGATTCTTCGACACGTAATTTACCTGCTACCAAAATTAAGTTAAAATGCTCTTGTAATACTTTACTTTGACCATAACATTCAGCTAAACCTGTGAGGTTTTTAATGTGGTCAAGACGCGCCATTGAGAAGAGAGGACGCTTATTAGGATCGTCGAGTTTGCCAAAGATTTGTGTGGAGTCTTCCAGAGTAAAGAGTGTTTCTGCAAGGCGTTGGCGATCGCTCTCTACGCGGTCTTTATTTCGGGTGTAGGGAAAGTAATTATTTTCGTTTACTCCAGGCGGCACGACATTAAATTTGGGGCTAAATAATTCAATGCCATTGGTAACATGATACAACTCCGGCATAGTGAAGCACTTATAAGATTCGTACTGTCCCACACTATCAGGTGTCCCGACAATTTCTTGGTAAGTGCTGCTAATCACAAAATTGGCAGCATTCATCGCAATCAAATCAGCTGTGAATTGCAAAGAAAAATGATATTTATCTTCTAATTCTTGCCAGTAGAGGTTACTGAACAAATATTTAGATTTTTCTAAAGCATGGGCAACATTACATTGAGTAACTTTTAGCCGTCGCGCCAGCAAGAATGCGACTAAATTCCCATCAGTATAGTTTCCAACTATTAAGTCAGGTGTGCCGTGAAATTCTGCCCGTAGTTCTCTTTCTGAATCAATGGCGAATGTTTCTAGATAAGGCCAAAACTCAAACCGAGAAATCCAGTTTTGAGTCATGTTAGGGTTAAATTCCCGTAAAGGCACTCGCAAAATCCAGGCATTTTCGGTACCAAGGACTTTTTCTAGCCGTTGATTACAAAGAGTACCATCACTATTGGGAATCAAGCGGGTGAGAATAATCACTTTTGGTTGAACATTCAATCCTTCTAAACCAGCCAGCAGAACATCTTCTTGTAGCTGCTTCTCTAGGCTCTTTGCCTGGTCAAGGACGTACACTACCTGACCGCCGGTATCGGGACGACCCAACACTCCCTCTTGCCCAAACCAGCCGTGAGCTGACACTAGGACGATTTTAAAAATCATCGGAACACGAGAGATGAAAGCTTCTAGGGTCTGAGGATCGGCAGAATCAATTAATTCATCGAGAATATTTAAGGTTTCCCGCACTCGTGCTGCGGTGTTCCCCCAACCCGGCTCAAAACCCATTGACTGCAATTGAAACCGGAATTGTTCGTAGGGTTCATCATCGGGGCGATTATTAACAAAACTGATAGCTTTCTTAACTTGCTCGGAAAGTTGCTGCTGTGATTTAATGCGATCGTTGATTAGCAGCTGGATACCGTTGTATTGGTGCAGACGCAAGAAATTCAACAAACTATCCAGTAATTGTTTGGAGTCTTGAAAAAGTTGACTGGAAAGATAGCGGTTGAGAAATTGTACCCCTTTACCAATATTTTTGGGGTCGCGGATGGTTGGGGAGTAGTCATAAAAGGGGCCAAAATCTAACTCTAGTAGGTCGCCCTCGTTAGGATGAAATTTGTTCACCAAGCGATCGCGCAGATCCAATAAATCCTGCACCGTCATCGGCTCAATGCTTAAGTCTGATGTCAACCAATAAACTTCTTGGCTGGCAATCTTAGAACGGATGATGAAACAGAAGTTTGAGTCCTCCTGAATTATTTCCTGAGTATAGTAAATGAGTTTGCCTAACTCCGAGGAAGTGTAAAAAGCTTCAGGTTTCTGGGACTTAGAGCAATACTCACTATATACATTCAGTATGTCGTTCCGCAGCAAGTACTTCTTTTCTTGTTGGCGTAATTCACTAAGAAAGGAACGCAAATCACTTTTTTCTTCACTATCCAAGACTGCTTGAAGCAATTCAGACATAGCAACTCCACTAAATGACGATGTTTACATTGTTAACTTTCTAGGCGAGACAAATAAGCCTCCACCTTTTTTTGACACATATAAACACGAAATGACACAGATAAATTATATTTATCTGTGTACCTACAAGGATTAACTTTTCAGCAGGTACTTAAATCATGTTCTACTTTACTTAAAGTATCTATGACTCAGTGTTTTTGGATCTCACTAAAGGAATACAATTTTTATTTCTTTTGATAGATGTTAGTAAATAATTGCATCTTAATATTTAAGGCATAACTTATCCATGCCCTAAATTGCTTGATGTAATGGTTATTATATCATTTATTTGCGTGTATTTTGACGATCGGCACATACAGCAGAATTCAGAATTCAGAAGTAAAATAGCAGGGGCAAACGCATCTTATTTACTAATAAAAACTAAAAAGAATACCAAAATTATAATGATTGCATCCACATCGCTACCGCCCAAACTCTTGTTGCAAAGATTACTTTAATCTCGTCTCAGTATTTTCTCACGAATGATTGCGGATTGCTATAGCTTTTAAATAATTGCCAAATTTAAAGGTTATATCATCTCTTCTTAATATTTATCAAATATCTTAATAAAGAGGTTCAGACTAAGAGGTAAGAAAAGCGATCAGTTTGCTTGTAGCCAACAAGAAATTCCCTATTTAGATATTTTCCAGTAATCGATGAAACATGATGGAATTTGGCATATCCAACGTTTGGCTCAAGATTATCTTCACTCTAATACATTAGGTTATCAAGATTTTCTTACAGGATATAATCAATTGCTATGCAAATAGAACCACCACTTTCAACTCTTGGTACAACAATTGTGGATGCGAAAGGTAAGGTAGTATCACTCAGAGGTGTTAATTGGTTTGGTATAGAGACTGATGCACACGTCCCTCATGGTTTGTGGCAACGAGATTATAAACAAATGCTGGCACAGATTGAAAGCTTGGGATATAACTCGATCCGCTTACCTTATTGTGAGACAGCATTGCGATCGCCTGATGTAATTGACATTAAATATATTAACTTTAAAATTAGCAGCAATAAAGAACTCCAAGGTAAAACCGCCTTAGAAGTAATGGACTTAGTTATTCAAGAAGCGGAACGTCAAGGATTGTTAATCTTGCTCGACAGCCACCGCCTTAACGATCGGCAAATTCCAGAATTGTGGTATGGAAACGGTTTTACCGAAGCAGACTGGATTGATACATGGAAAATGTTAGCCACTAGATACAAAAATCAAGCTAACGTTATTGGCGCAGACTTAAAAAACGAGCCTCATGGAAAAGCTAGCTGGGGTGATGATAACGTAGAAACCGACTGGCGATTGGCAGCAGAACGCGCAGGTAATGCCATTCTTAGTGTCAATCCTAATTGGCTTATTGTTGTTGAAGGAGTGAAAAAGAACGTCCCCGGTCAAAAGCTGGAGCATTGGGATGGTGGAAATTTAGAAGGAGTGAAGAACTTTCCGGTGCGTTTATCTCGTTCTGATAAGCTAGTTTATTCCCCTCATGAATATGGGCCAGGGGTTTACAATTTGCCACACTTTTCTGATTTTGACTTTCCTGAAAATCTAATTGAGCGCTGGGAAATAGGATTTAATTATATCGTTAATGAGAATATTGCTCCAGTTTTGATTGGAGAGTTTGGGGGACGAAATGTAGACTCAAGTTCCATAGAAGGAATTTGGCAAAATGAGTTTGTAAAATACATCCAAGCGAATAATTTGAGCTTTATTTACTGGAGTTGGAATCCTAATAGTAGTGATACAGGAGGTATTTTACTAGATGATTGGCAAAATGTTGATTTACCTAAGCATCAATTACTGTCCCAGTTACTCCCATCTATCCCCTATTCAAATGCTGGAGAAACTGAGCAATTATCCTGTGTTTAAATAATTTTTGGTCAAACTGAAAAAATGCTATATTGACACTTGTACCCAAAAAATCTACAGCTAAATCTAGCTTGCCAAATGGCTATGAAGGCAACTCTATAAATATCAATAACTGTGTATTGATTCTGGATTGCTATATCAATTTCATATCATAATGTAGACCTTAATTTTTTCGTAACCACTAATTATCAATAAATTAAAGCAATTGATAATAAAATGGTGATCGGGGTTACTACAGACGTGCCCTCCATTCTGAATTCAACCCCAAATACAGATTTTTGCATACTTGCACTCGCCTTGATAGAACTACGGCTAAGTAATTACAACTTAAGAGATTTGCATTCACCGAAGAAAATATTCTGACGCAAAAACACTGAGTTTAACTATGAAAGAGCAATTATTGACCACTAGCAAATTAGCAGAAACTGCATACCAATTGGCCTCTGTGTGGCAATCGCAGGAAAAAATAGAATTAGCGATCGCTCTTTATCAAGAAGCTTTAAATTTGGAACCAAATTATCTACCAGCATATCAAAAGCTAGGCGATATCATCGTTAAAGAAGGGCGAGTAGAAGAAGGACTTGAATATTATGAAAAAGCATTATATATTAACTTTGATGCCACAACTTTATCTTCATACTATGCTTATCTAGGTTTGCCAGAAACAATTCTGAATCATCAAAGTATACAAACCCCAAAATCTAATTTCTCTCCAGCTTCTTATATAGAAGATAATCTGAATGGAAAAATTAGTTTATTCGACCAAAAAACTTTTGACTGTCATAGAAGTGGTTGGAACTTCGTTACCAATGCATTAAAACCTCTGCATAATAGTCAAGGTATCCTATTTGATGGATTTATTGAAAATAGGTTTCTCTGGAATTATCGACGACCAGATAAATTATCTTCTATAATTTTAGAAAAAATTAAACAAGATGGTACATTCAATCTAATAGCAACTGTAGAGGAAAGAGGAATTATACCATATACAAAACCGTGGGTAGGTATTATCCATAATCCACAAAGAATGCCAACTTGGTTTCAATATCGACAATCTCCCCAAGAACTTTTTGCTAAGGAAACTTGGAAAAAAAGCTTAGATTCTTGTGTTGGTTTATTTTCGTTATCCGAATACCATGCTCAATGGCTACGCGAACAAACAGGAAAACCAGTCTCTACTTTAATTCATCCAACAGAAATACCAGAAATGCAATTCAATTTCAGTAAGTTTTTAGCTAATTCTGAGAAGAAAATTGTACAGATTGGTTGGTGGTTAAGAAAGTTGAGCGCAATCTATCAATTACCTATTGCCAAAAATAATCCTTTAAACTTGGAAAAGATTAGATTAGTACCTATGTTTTGCGAAAATGCAGATAAACAACAAGAAGAAATTATAGAGAGAGAAAAAATTATTAACAATATAACAATAGAACCAATTTTTCTAAGCAATACTAGAGAAATAAAACATTTATCAAATACGGAGTATGATATACTCCTGTCAGAAAATATAGTCTTTATAGAATTGTATGACTCTAGTGCTAATAATGGAGTTATCGAATGTATAGCCAGAGCTACTCCACTTTTAATTAATCCTTTACCGGCGGTTGTAGAGTATCTTGGTAAAGATTACCCCATGTACTTTACTAGTTTGTCAGAAGCAGCAGAAAAAGCTTTAGATACTGCATTAATTTTAGATACTCACAATTATTTACTTAATTGTGAAACCAGGAAAAAGCTATCTCAAGAGTATTTTCTGAAAAGTTTTGAGGAAAGTGAAGTTTATCAATTGATCTAAGCGGATTGGCGTTGCTGAATCAAAGTGTGAATTGCCTAATCACCTCAAGCTTGCGATCGCAATGCTGGGGAACCGTACTTGAGATAATGTATAACTCTAATTGAATAGACAATTTAAGCAGTTCCTGGAACTGAAAGTTACAAAAACTTTTGCCATATAGCCGATCCAGAACACGATCATTTGAGCTTTGATGACTAAAAAGTAAATGACAAAAAGTTACTTACCCAATAATTCGGTAAACTAAAGTGTATTATGCGAGCATTTCAATTACAAAAGACTTATAAAACTAAGATTGGTGTAGCTATAGCATTTTACGCATTTCTAGTCATGGGCATCTCCAATAATGTAATTGGAGTTTTACTACCCTCGCTTCAGGCAACCTACAACTTAACCCCCGCAAGCCTTACAACACTTTTTCTTAGCCAAATAGGTGGTGCCATATTTGCAGGATTAACAAGCAGTCTGCTAAGTAAACGTATAGGATTTGCTCGAATGCTATTGTTAGCTTCTATTATGCTGACTAGTGCCTTGGTAATTTACGCATATAGTAATCACTGGTTTGTCATGGTTGCATCCGCAGCACTATTGGGTATAGGAGGTGGATTAATTGATTCTGGCATAAATATTTACATCACTAATCAACAACGTAGCTCCAATTTAATCGTTTTTTTACATGCCTTTTATGGCATTGGTGCATTGCTTGGTTCTGCCGCTGCGACGACTTTACTAGCGATAGGATTAAACTGGCGATTTGTCTATTTACAAACTGCTGGTCTTGTTGGACTGATGGTTGTAGCAATGATCTGGGTAATCGTTTACAACTACAAACCGATGAGCTTGTACATGACAGCTTCTGGTACTAATGCTAAAGCTAATCTACGTCTAGCTCTGAATACACCCACAGTGCTAGTATGTGGTTTATTGTCCTTCATTTATGTAGGCACAGAAATTTCTATAGGAAACTGGGCTTACAGTGTCCAGAGCATCAGTAGAAATACACCAGAATTACTTGCAGGTTACAGTGTCAGCGCCTATTGGTTAGGAATCACAGTTGGACGCTTAGGTATGGGGAGTTTAATGAAGCGATGGGGTGCAGTTCGCGCCATTGATTTCTCTTTTGTGCTTCTGATGAGCGGGCTGGTAATTTGGTGGTTGTTGCCAAATCAGTTATGGAGTCTGCCTTTAATTGGTTTTGCTCTTGCTGTCATCTACCCCGCGACGATTGGGTTATTGCCACAACGCATATCTGAAACTTTAGTACCATCTGCCATCAGTTTTATGACCAGTGCTTCCTATTTAGGTGTTGCGACAACTTTAACTGTAGTGAACTCCCTTGCTGAATATTCAGGACTAGAAAGCATTCCCATCTTAATGGTGTTTATGGGAGCCTTAATGGTAGTTCTAAATCGCTGGTTAGTAAAGTATGCAATAGCTAAAAAGCACTGAAGGGTTAGAACTAGAAAAATAACAATAGTCTCTAACTTGCGAAGGTTTGCTGTTATAAAGGGTTTCAATTTATTTTACTGTATTCAAAAATAGAAATCACTGTAATTATGTCTACAAACTACAAAATCAATAGCCCAAAAGTTATTCATGAAACAATTGATGGTGAAGTCGTAGTCGTTAATCTTGATGAAAAAGATTATTATAGTCTATTAAAAGTTGCTGCTGATATTTGGAATAGAATTGAAAGAGGAATTTCCAAAGAAAATATTATTGCAGAACTTTCTCAGCAGTATAATCATAACTGTGAAGAAATTGAAAGCTCTATAAATAGCTTTTTAAAAGAACTAGAACTAGAGCAACTTATTATGCTAACTACGAATAATGTATTGACAAGTAAAAGTGGTTATAATACAACAATTCAAACACAGGTAACTCAAGCAAAGTTGGAATTTGAACCGCCAATCTTAGAGAAATTTACTAATATGAAAGATTCACCTTGAAATATAACTACTACAATTAGTAACGTTCAATCAGGCATTAAAAAAATTAATTTATATTATTGATTTTATGATGAAAAACGAAGATTTTTATGTAAGTGTGATTGTTCCCGTATACAACGGAGAAAAGTTCTTAGCTGAAGCTATACAAAATATTCAAAAGCAAAACTATCAGCCTTTAGAAATTATTGTTATTGATGATGAATCTACCGATAATACTGCTGAAATAGCCGCAGAATTTAAGGACACGATCCGCTATATTTATCAAACTAATAGTGGACCTTCAGCCGCACGGAATCGGGGAATTAGAATTGCTCAGGGAAATGTCATCGCTTTCCTAGATGTTGATGATTTGTGGTCAGATAATGCACTCCAACTGCAATTAGAATGTTTAGCTGCTAACCCCTCAATCGAAATTATCCAGGGACTAATACAAGAAATGCATCTCGATACTTCGATCACAGATGAAGATAAGTTAATTTTTAAGCCATATTCTAAACCCTATTATTCTGTTAACCTTGGTAGCGGTATTTACCGCAAGTCAGTATTTGATAAAGTTGGTTTATTTAACGAAAAGTTTAGTGATAATGAAGATACAGAATGGTTTTTTAGAGCTTGGAAGAATGATATTTATAAATATTTTTTGAAACAGGTGACACTTTTTTATCGCAAGCATAACACCAATATAAGTTTGAAACAAATAAATCCAGCTAATTTAGGTTTACTGAAGATATTAAGAACCCAGATAAATATGTATCGTCAGCAGGGAAATTTTACAACTGAAAAATTCTTGGATTTAGATAAATTTTTTCAGTATGCAGGTCTGTCATCAGGGCAAACGCATCTAAATATTGACGAGCCTGGATAAAAGTGAAATTTAATGATCTGCCAAATTTGTGACAGTATAATTAATCTGACTACTTAACAAGTACTGGCAATAGTTAAGTTTAGTAAATCTCATAAAATAGAGGATTGTTTTTATGCGTCTTCAACTAATTTTCTCATGATTTGAAGAATACTTAACACAGCCGATTACTGTTAATAATTTCAGCAATGCCATCTAGGTACGCCACTTTTATTTAGTACATATTTACTATAAAAATCCGATCGCCCTGTGCCAGTTGCGTAAGTCCTGTACAGTTCTGGTAGATTGGGTAATACCAATTCAATTAATGATTGCAACAAATCCTTGTTAAAGTGATGGTTATGAGGGTTCACACCATCTAACCCACCTTTTACAGGAGTATAGAGTAATAATATGAAATTATGTAGGGCGAACGATGGGAATTGAACCCACGAATGGTGGTACCACAAACCACTGCCTTAACCACTTGGCTACGCTCGCCATTCAACAATTTGAATTATAGCAATAATTTGGCAAGCGATCAAGAGTTTTTGTTCAAGGAACGGACTTAGTTGATTTAGAGTCTCTGGAATCTAACAATTACAATGAATTTTACTTGGCAAATATGAAACCATTGACCATCATCGCGTATACTGGAGCAGCAGTAGGACTCGCCGCCTTGGGTGTGACAATGGCGAAAACCAATCCCAGTCAGGTTGAATATGAAGAATATGCAGTTCAACGGCTGACAAAATACTTAAAAACCGATGTATGTAAAAAAACTACGAATATTATTGAAAATTTAATCCGTTTTAATTGTGATAAGTTGGTTGATTCGGCTAACCCACAAATTCAAGAAATTATTGCCAGGACTACAGAAAGGCAAGACTACGTTATTTTTAGTGTTTACCGTACAGATTTAAAAATAAATTCTTGGATACCTTCTTACAAATTTGAAACGGTGGGAGCTTTCGATCAATTTTATACTTATACCGCCGAAGAACAATCAGGTAAGTAGTCGTGGGAGAATATACAGCAGAATTTAGGAGTCAGAATGCGCGGCGCTAATAGGAGTAAAATAGGCTTTATACCTGGTTTTGAAAAGAATCGTTGTGTATTTTATAACTTGAAATTGTCTGTAAAAATGATTAAGAACACTTCTATTAATAATTGATCATAGTTTCAATAATTATCAGAGTACTTATTATTCCCAGCTTCATTTTAAGTAAAAATAGTAACTGAGAGTTCAAGTTTTGCCGATGTCATCTGCCTATTTGTTATTATCTCACGGAAGTAGCGATCGCCGCCCAGAAATTGCTATGCAGCAACTAGCTGGGCTGGTATGTCAGAAATTGTCAAGCGAACATTTGGTTGGCATAGCTGCTTTAGAAATGAGTCTTCAACCTTTACACGAGCAGATTCAACAATTTGCTAAGAGGGCTTTTGGCGATTATACGCTGTCTCAAAATAAGAATCGCTTAAAAATTGTACCGCTATTTTTGCTGCCGGGAGTCCATGTGATGACAGATATTCCCGCCGAAGTAGCACTAGCACAAGAGACTCTTGGTCAAGATGTGATGATTGAGTTGCAACCATATTTAGGCTCTCACCCGAATTTAGAGAAATTGCTGGCAAAGCAAATAGCTACTATCAAAGCAGAAGCATGGATTCTATTAGCTCATGGTAGTCGTCGCCCGGGTTCTCAAGAAAGTGTGGAAGCAATGGCGGCGAGTTTGGGAGCAATGGCTGCTTATTGGGCTGGGCCTCCTAGTTTAGAATCGCGGGTGAAAGAGTTGGTAACTGCTGGTTATCGGGAGATTGCCATCTTACCATACTTCTTATTCGCTGGTGGCATAACCGATGCGATCGCCACCTCCATAGAGAAGCTAAAATTACAATTTTCTGCGGTGAATTTCCAATTGGCAAAGCCACTGGGAGCAAGTGCAGAATTAGCCGAGCTAATTTGGGATTTAACAGATAGATGAACCGCACAGAAAAACAGGAGAACAAGTATTTGGGAAAGGTTTATTTAGTAGGTGCGGGGCCAGGAGATCCAGGATTAGTTACCCTGAAAGCCAAAGGTTTATTAGAATGTGCAGATGTAGTGATCTATGATGCCTTGGTGAGTCCGGCAATTCTGGCGATGATTAATCCCCAAGCCGAGCAAATTAATGCTGGTAAGCGTGCGGGGAGACATTCATTGTTGCAATCAGAAACAACTCAATTGCTGATTGATAAAGCCCAGCATAATGCAATTGTAGTGCGACTTAAGGGTGGCGATCCGTTTATTTTTGGTCGCGGTGGCGAAGAGATGGAAGAATTAGTTAAAGCTGGGATCTCAACAGAAGTAGTGCCAGGTATCACATCGGGAATTGCCGCAGCAGCCTACTCAGGTATACCTTTGACTCATCGGCTGTATAGTTCGTCAGTGACATTTGTAACTGGTCACGAGGCGGCGGGTAAGTATAGACCGATAGTGAATTGGAGTGCGATCGCTCACGGTTCCGAAACCATTGTAATTTATATGGGAATTCACAATTTGCCTTATATTGTGGAACAATTAACTGTCGCTGGCTTGAATTTAGAAACGCCTATTGCTTTGGTGCGCTGGGGTACACGACCAGAACAAGAAGAATTGATCGGTACTTTAGAGACAATTGTAGAACAGGTAGAGCAAATTGGATTTGGCGCACCTGCGATCGCAGTTATTGGACAAGTCGTGAAGATGCACAGTATTTTATCTGGTTGTCGTCCAGTTTGATTGTTGGCGGCAGCAATTCTGATTATGAGAATGGTGATCGCTACTTGATAGTAGAACTAACGGGACTTAAACATTAAGTAAGAGTAAAAACGATTGTCATTGTGCTTGGGGCGATAACAAACCAATGCGAGCCAAAATCTCGCTGCTGACTCGCTCTCCCGATTCCAGTGCCGATTCCATCCCACCAGATGCGATCGCGGTATGTTCACCTGCAAAATGAATTCGCTGCCAGGGTTTAGCCATTTTGTTTTGAAAGCGCCGGATTTGTCCGGGGGCGAAGTGGGAATAAGCACCCAGAGCATAGCGATCGCGTCCCCAAGAAACAACGCGCAGAATCTCGACATTTTCCTCTGTTCCAGGGCGAATTCGCGTCAGTTCCGAGGAAACATATTTGGCTAATGCGTCTGCACTCATGGCATCCAACTGCTTGGCATTGGTTCCATTTGCCCAGCAGACTAAGCTTTGCACTCGCCCCTGCTTATCCCGAACCGGCAACACACTTTCAAGTAGTGAGTCTGTCCACATCATCGGCGGATAGCCATCAGTTTCCCAGAACGGATGACGAACCGTAAAGCGAATTTGCGTCACTGCTGTATAGGGCAACTCCTGCACCGCCTGTGCCTGTATTTTTGGTAATGGTGGGGTTATTTCTACCTGGCGCAGCACCGAAAACGGCAACGTCACCACAGCATAATCAGCATCGAATTTCGAGCCGTCTGAGCAGCAAACTTTTACACTCGTTGTCTGAGAGCGAATCGACTCTACTACTTTGTTTAACTGCACAGGAGACTTGAGAGAGGCTGCCATCTTTTCTGGCAAACGACTGTTACCACTCTGAATATGCATTGGGTGCTGGCTGCGAGTTTGGGCGCGCTGGTCATTCCGTAATGCCCATAGTGCAGAGGTAGTATTTATATTGTTGAACAAAGAACCTGGATTAAAGTTGATTAATCGTAAAGCTTCATTTGAGGCACCTTGAGCGCGGAGATATTTGTCTAAGGGAATATCTAGAGATGAATATTTTGGGTTGAGCCAAGCGCTTGCATTTTCTAGGGGATTGTGTTTGCGGAGGTAATGACTCAACAATTTTTGGGGAAGTAAAGAATGTTCGCTTTTTGCCAACTGGTTAGCGGCAGAAGTAGCCCAGTTTTTTTCAAGTACTGCTTGCCCTCTAATATACAGCAGCGATTCCTTATCTAAGCCAAGGCTTGGTTCCATTTGGACTTGCAAGCGTTCCGCCAGTGCTAACAAGCGCCGATATTTTTCGCTCAAAGATTGTGCCCCGGCTTCTGGCTTACCGGGGATATCGTCTAAAGTATGGATGCGACCACCGACGCGATCGCGTGCCTCTAAAACCGTCACAGACAAACCCTTGGCTTCTAACAACAACGCTGTATATAAACCAGACAGACCCGCACCGAGAACCAGCACTGAAGTCGGCTTGCTTGCCGCCACCACTTGCCCAGATGCCCGACCGAGAACGAGTAATGCCAATGCTGATTGGCTCGCGCCCCATAAGAATTCGCGGCGATTCCAGCTTTTTGTCATGTTCTTATTCCTTTGAAGTTTTGGGTGTCAACTGCCGGCGATGTCAAACGAAAAGTGTTTCTCAACTTTTTCATCTCCAAGCGACTCAAACAAAACAAACATCTTCTTTAAATGCGATCGCTATTTCCTGGATCTATTTTTTAACAAGTTCTTTGTCTAATAACTACTTCTCCATTTTCGTATGCGAGCGCCTTCGCAAGATCCTAAGTCATCAAAATTAAAGAGATACAAAAACCATATCTTTTACTGGAAATTTTGTATAGTTTTTAATGATATCGATAATTATTATCATAATGAAAATCGCTGTGTTGGCACAAAGCTTGTTGTTTCGCATTCTCAGATGAGCCTAGTGTATGATCGATAAGGTTATTCGGTTCTGGTGGGAGTCAGCTACCAGAGGTAACGGGGAAAGTTCGGTGCAAATCCGGCACTGTCCCGCAACTGTGAACGAATTTGAGATTCAGGAACTAAATCGAAAATCTCAAATTGAGTGAGTCAGGATGCCCGCCGAAATAGATTTATTAGTTTCCCATATCTGCGAGGTACAGATGACTACGACTGTAAATATTTCCCCAGCCACTCCAATGGAAGTTGCTGAACATACTTTATTTGTTTGCAAAACCTGCGCCAGTGTTTGGCAAAATGGGAAACGCTTAGGTGAAAGTGGTGGCGAAAAACTTCTACACCAACTTCAGCAGCTGGCACAAGATTGGGAGTTACGAGAGCAATTTCCGATTCAAGAAGTTGAATGTATGAGTGCTTGTAATCGTTCTTGTGTAGTCGCCTTTAGTGCCAAAGGTAAATTAACATATTTATTTGGTGATTTAGCCGTTGATGGTAGTGCATCTGCGGTACTGGAATGTGCTAGTCAATACTATGCTAAAGCAGATGGTTTACTGCCTTGGTCAGAACGTCCAGAAGCTATGAAGAAAGGCATTTTAGCAAAGATTCCACCTTTATCTAAATGATCCGCGTTTTGATTCTCGGTGGGACGGGAGATGCAGCAGAACTAGCGGCCAGAGTGGCGACTATCCAAGGGTTAGAAGTAATCACCTCTCTAGCTGGCCGCACCCGTGAACCATCAGTACCCTTGGGCGATTTACGAGTTGGAGGCTTCGGGGGCGTGGCTGGATTGGCTAACTATTTGCGAGTTATGGAAATCGACTTGTTAATTGATGCAACCCATCCTTTCGCTAATCAGATTTCCTTCAATGCGGCAGATGCAGCAACGGAAGTTAGAGTACCCCGTCTGATGTTAATCCGTCCGCCTTGGGAAAAAGTAAGTGGCGATCGCTGGATTGAAGTTGATCATGTTGAAGCCGCAGCAACAACCCTGCAAAACCAGTCACAGCGAGTATTTTTGACAGTTGGAAGGCAAGAACTCGCCGCTTTTGCTCACTTAGAGAAAATTTGGTTTTTGATGCGGATGATTGACCCTCCTGGCGATGATGCTTTAGTACCACAGGGGATGATATTGTGCGATCGCGGGCCATTTAACCTCAATAATGAGAGACAAATTCTGATTCAGAATCACATTGATACCATCGTCAGTAAAAATAGCGGTGGTAATGCCACAAAGCCCAAAATTATTGCAGCGCGAGAACTGGGTGTAAAGGTTGTGATGGTAAATCGTCCAGCC
>NZ_JABXKI010000393.1 GCF_017115095.1 Nostoc sp. NMS4
GTCCAAACTTCTGGTTAGTCAATATCACACAGAAGTAGAAAGAATTATCCAATATGGCGGTTCACGTAAAGAAACATCGATTCGGGTTGCATTTCAAAACTTAGTTAATGAATATTGCAAACCTAGAGAATTTAGGCTTATTCCCGAACTAGATTATAAAACACCTAGCGGCAAACTTGTTTATCCAGATGGCACTGTTAAAGATGCTTTGCGGTTGGATTGGGGCTATTGGGAAAGCAAGGATGAATATGACAATTTAGACCAAGAAATTGAGAAAAAGCTTATAAAAGGCTACCCAGATAGTAACATTCTGTTTGAAGATTCCCAGACAGCAGTTTTAATTCAGGGTGGACAAGAAACCATGCGCGTCCCGATGAAAGATGCTGACGCGCTGGATGGAATAATTACATATTTCATTAATTATGTTCGCCCGGAAGTTAAAGATTTTCGTGAGGCGATTGAAATTTTTAAGGAAGATTTACCGGCTGTTTTAAATGCTTTGCGTAACTTAATTGATAGTCAAATCGAAACAAACGCAGCTTTTAAAATAGCCAGGGCTAAATTTTGGAGTATCTGCAAAGAATCAATTAATCCTGAAGTAACTTTGCTGGATATTAGAGAAATGATGATTCAGCATATTTTAACTGAAGATATCTTTATTAGCATCTTCAATGAATCTCAGTTTCATCGAGAAAATAATATTGCTCGTGAATTAAAAGGGGTGATAGATACCTTTTTTACAGGTAGCACTAAAAAGAATACTCTTGGTACCATTGAGCGTTATTATGGAGTCATTAGAAGAACTGCTGCAAATATTTACAATCATCATGAAAAGCAGAAGTTTTTAAAAGTGCTTTATGAGAATTTCTACAAAGCATATAATCCGAAAGCTGCTGATAGGCTAGGAATTGTATATACGCCGAATGAAGTTGTGCGCTTCATGATTGAAAGTGTAGATTATTTAGTTCATAAAAATTTTGGTAAGCTGCTTGCTGATAAAGATGTCGAAATTTTAGATCCGGCTACAGGAACAGGTACTTTTATTACTGAATTAATTGATTATTTGCCTAAAGATAAACTTGAATACAAGTATAAGCATGAAATTCGCTGTAACGAAGTAGCGATATTACCTTATTATATTGCTAACTTGAATATTGAATACACCTATAAACAAAAAATTGGTGTATATGAAGAATTTAAAAAAATATGTTTTGTTGATACACTTGAGCATACATCTTTTGAAGGCAAGCAAATGAATTTGTTTTCAATGAGTGTAGAAAATACAGAGAGAATCAAGCAACAAAATGAAACTGATATTTCTATCATTATAGGCAATCCCCCATATAATGCTAAACAAGATAATTTTAACGATCATAATGCAAATATTGCCTATCCAGAAGTAGATAAGCGCATTAAGGAAACATACATCAAGCGTGGTACAGCGCAAAATCAAATTGCACTTTATGATATGTATGTGCGATTTCTGCGATGGGCATCAGACCGCCTCAGTCAAAATGGTATAGTGGCATTAATCACTAATTCTTCATTTATTGATAGTAAGACATTTGACGGATTTAGAAAAGTTGTTTCAGATGAATTTAGCGAAATTTATATTATCGA
Source organism: Nostoc sp. NMS4 (assembly GCF_017115095.1). Taxonomy (GTDB): domain Bacteria; phylum Cyanobacteriota; class Cyanobacteriia; order Cyanobacteriales; family Nostocaceae; genus Nostoc. The sequence goes on from NZ_JABXKI010000393.1 coordinate 1,621, forward strand.
TTTGGGTGGAAATATCCGCACAGGAGATAAATCTGGCAGTGTTTTTGGAGTAAAGATTGGTACAGCTATCAGCTTTATGGTAAAGAAACTAGGGAAAGCTAAAGTTCCTTGTCAAATTTTCTATACAAAAGTTGCAGAAGATTCAGCCGAAGAGAAGCTGGATTTCTTAGCTAAAACACCATTTGATAAATTTTCGTTTTTGCATATTAATCCAGATGACAAAAGTAACTGGATTAATTTGTCAGATAATGACTTTGATTGCCTTATTCCTATTATCAGTAAAGATGTCAAAGCTGCTCAAGGAGAGCAAGCAATATTTAAATTATTTTCTTCAGGTATTAAAACTCAACGTGACGAATGGGTGTATGACTTCTCAAAAGCAGAATTAGAAAACCGGATGAAGTTCTTTGTAGATGTGTATGAACGCAAACGGAGAACATCGGAAGAATTGGGATTTGATATTAAGTGGGATGCAGAATTAAGCAGATATTTAGAGCGGGGGATCAGTAAAAACTTCGATGAATTATCGATAATTACAAGTACATACAGACCATTTATCAAAAAATATCTTTATTTTGATAAGCATTTTAATGGAAGGACTTATCAACTCCCTCAAATTTTCCCAAGTTATAGTATTGAAAACAAAGCGATTTGGATAAAATCAGGTGTTGATGCGGCTGGTTTTTGTATTGGTATTAAATATATACCCGATGTCTTAACTAATGGTGGTTCTCAATGTCTTCCCCTCTACCGCTACGACAAAGAGGGGAACCGCATAGACAACATCACAGATTGGGGGTTAGCACAATTCCAAACCCATTACGGTGATTCAACAATTAGCAAATTAGATATCTTTCACTACACTTACGCAGTCTTGCACAATCCCGGCTATCGCACCAAATACGAACTTAATTTGAAACGAGAATTTCCGCGCATACCATTCTACGAAGACTTTCACAAATGGGTTAACTGGGGTAAACAGTTGATGGATTTGCACATCAATTATGAAACTGTCCAACCCTATCCTTTAAAACGAATTGATTTACCTTTGGCTACAAATAGGATACCAAAGGCAAAACTCAAAGCCGATGCAGCCAATGGAACCATTATTTTAGATGATGTCACAACTTTAGAAGGTGTCCCCAAAATGGCTTGGGAATATCGCCTTGGCAATCGTTCTGCTTTAGAATGGATATTAGATCAATATAAAGAAAAGAAACCTAAAGATCCGACGATCGCAGAGAAATTCAATACATATCGCTTTGCAGATTACAAAGAACAGGTAATAGATTTACTACAAAGAGTCTGCACCGTCAGCGTGGAAACAATGCAGATTATTCAACAGATTGAGGTGT
>NZ_JABXKI010000223.1 GCF_017115095.1 Nostoc sp. NMS4
GATTACGACTGAGCAAGCACTTATCAAAACTTAGGAATTTTAGAAGTTTGACTAGTATTATGCGATAAGCCCTTGTAAATAAGTCTTTTTAAGGTATCGATACAGCAGTAATCAAGTTATTTTTTAACTATTATGAATTTTATCATCTATCTTTAGATAGAATTTTGATAAATTATTTTTTGAGTAAAAGGTAATAATAGTTTTTAATTAAAATTTGCTTGCTATCTTAGCTAAGTTGCTTTAAAGTCTTAAGAGTAATTGCAAATTACTAGCAATAATCTTGCTGGATTCTAAAAATGGCGTTGCTGATTGAGAGACGTGTCTCTGCATCCAGATTCATACCTTGATTCAGCAACAGCCAAAAATAACGCTGTACGCAAATAGAACACGGTTAAAGTTTGGAATGGCACTAAGAAAAGCCCAAAGGCTTGTGTCACCTCGTTCCCAGCCTCTAGGCTGGGAATGTATGCAAAGAGGCTCTACCTCTCGTCAAGAAAGAGGAGGCGGAGCCTCCCAGAATCGGTTCCCAGCCTAGAGGCTGGGAACCAGTCAGGGCAAGGGCTATATCTTTTCTTAGTGCCATTCGTTTGTCATTCTTTTGCAACGGCTTGATATCCGAAAATTCTTTGTGCATCAGGATTTTGAAAGTGCAATGACTGAATGTGTCAATGATTTAGAAGAAATGGTCTGTAAGTTTTCTACAGTTGTAGAGCTACTGCGTTATCGGTCGGTAGAGCAAGCAAACACTGAGGCTTTTACCTTTCTGCATGATGGAGAAGCACAAGCAGAGACTCTAAATTATGGAGAGTTAGATCGATATAGTAGAGCGATCGCATCTCAACTGCAAATTTTAGAATTAACTGGAGAGCGAGCGTTACTACTTTACCCACCTGGCATAGATTACTTACCGGCCTTTTTTGGGTGTCTATATGCTGGTGTGGTAGCAGTTCCAGCTTATCCACCACGCAATCAGCGCAATACTCCCAGAATCTTGGCAATTTTAAAAGATGTACAAACGGCGGTAATTCTGACAACAACGGCCATCTTGTCTCAGTTGAAGTCTTTACTTACCGATAAATTTGATATAGATAGCATTCGCTGGCTAACTACCGATAACCTCGCACCTGGAATCGAAGAGGCTTGGCAAGAGCCTTTGATTGATAGAAAAACTCTGGCATTTTTACAATACACTTCCGGTTCTACTGGTACACCCAAAGGTGTGATGCTCAATCATGGCAATCTACTACACAATGCTGCGGTGACGCGCCAGTATATGGAACATTCTGCCAGTAGTAAATTTGTAACTTGGCTACCTGTTTATCATGATATGGGACTGATTGGTGGCGTACTACAACCTTTGTATGGGGGTTTTCCTTGTATCATGATGCCGCCAGCAGCCTTTCTCCAGCGTCCTTACCGTTGGTTACAAGCAATTTCTCGTTACAAAGGAACTACTAGTGGCGCTCCCAACTTTGCTTATGAACTTTGTATTGAAAAAATTACTCCTGAACAACGCTCAACCTTAGATTTAAGCAGTTGGAGTATAGCTTTTAACGGCGCTGAACCAATTCGCCAGCAAACTTTGGAACGTTTTGCAGCGACCTTTGCTGAGTGTGGTTTTCGTCCAGAAGCTTTTTATCCTTGTTACGGCATGGCAGAGGCGACTTTGATGGTATCTGGTAGCGTCAAGTCTGCGTTAGTTAGATGCAAAAACGTAAATAAAAGCGCTTTAGAACGCAGTTATGTAATTGATGCAGTTGCTAACGACGATAATTCAATAGCATTAGTCAGTTGTGGCCGGAGTGTGCCACAACAACAGATTGTAATTGCCAATCCAGAGACTTTGACTCGCTGTCAGGATGGAGAAGTGGGGGAAATATGGGTATCTGGCCCCAGTGTTGGAAAAGGTTATTGGAATCGCCAAATAGAGACAGAGCAGAGTTTTTACGCATTTTTGCAAGATACAGATGAAGGACAATTTCTCCGCACCGGCGACTTAGGATTTTTAGATAAGGGAGAAGTCTTTATTACCGGTAGAGTCAAAGATTTAATTATTATTCGGGGTCGCAATCTTTATCCACAAGATATCGAACTCACCTGTGAAGGCTCTCACCCGGCTTTGCGTTTGGGTAGTAGTGCTGCATTTGTAGTTGAGGTAGAAAAAGAAGAAAAGTTAGTAGTAGTGCAGGAGTTGGAATTCCGCGCCAAACCAAATCTAGAGGAAGTTACTGCTGCGATTCGTCGGGCGGTTTCTCAAGAATTCGAGATGCAAGTTTATGCGGTGGTGTTAATTAAACCTGGTAGTATTCCTAAAACCTCTAGTGGGAAAATTCAACGTCGCGCTACCAAAGCAGAGTTTTTAGCAGGGACTCTCAATGTTGTTCAAAGTAGTATTTGGGATAGTTCAGATGTAAGTTTTCCTAAAGAGCAACCGACAAATATAGAAACTTACTTACAACAGTTGGTAGCTCAAGTATTATCAGTACCTTTAGAGCAGGTAAATACTCAAAAACCTTTGAGCAATTTGGGTATAGATTCCTTACAGACGTTTGATTTGAAAAATCGCATTCAGCAAGATGTGGGGATATCTATTTCGGCTGTAGATTTATTTGAAGCGAGTATTGCTGAGATAGTTAAACTGGTATTGACTACAAAAATAACCACCACGAATCACAAACTTCAACCTGTTCCCCGCGATGGTGAATTACCCTTGTGTTTAGCACAAGAGCGTTTATGGTTTCTTGACCAGTTAGAGCCGGGAAATCCTTTTTATAATGTTGCGATCGCTATTCGATTAACTGGTAAACTCAATCTAGCGATCGTCGAACAAAGTCTGAATGAAATCATCAAGCGTCATGAAAGTTTACGGACAACTTTTACTCCTATAGACGGAAGACCTATTCAGGTTATCCATGAGAGTGTAAAATTAAAATTATCAATTCTGCAAAATTCAGACTCTGATATTCAAAGTTTCATTTTGCAAGAAAGCCAAAAACCATTTGACCTCTCCCAACTACCGTTATTAAGAGCAACACTTCTACATCTCAAAGAAGATGAGCATTTGTTGCTAATTACTATCCATCACATTATCTCTGATGGTTGGTCAATTGGTCTGCTTATTCAAGAACTAGCAACAATTTATGCTGCGTTCTCTCTTGGTAAACCTTCACCTTTAGCTGAATTGAGCATCCAATATGCAGATTATGCTTATTGGCAAAGACAATGGTTACAAACAGATATTCTCCAACCTCAATTAGATTATTGGAAACAGCAGCTAAGTGGTAGCGCACCTTTACTTCAACTTCCCACCGATAGACCTAGACCAGCAATTCAAACATTCAAAGGTAAAAAAGAGTTTTTCACCATTGCAGGAGAAATCAAGGAAGCAGTAAAAAACTTAAATAAACAAGAAGGTGTAACTTTATTCATGACACTTTTAGCAGTGTTCAAAACATTGCTTTACTGTTATGATAAACAAGATAATATTTTAGTTGGTTCACCTATATTAGGTCGTAACTGGCAAGAAACGGAAAACTTAATTGGCTTCTTTATCAATACCTTAGTTTTCCGCACAGACTTTAGTGGAAATCCCAGTTTTCGAGAAGTTCTGCAACGTTTACGTGCTTGTGCATTAGATGCTTACGCCCATCAAGACTTACCTTTTGAGAAACTGGTAGAAGAGTTACAACCAGAACGCAACCTGAGTTATAACCCCTTGTTTCAGGTAATGTTTATTTTGCAAAATGCGCCGATACCTGATATAGAAATTAACAACTTAAATATCCATCCTGAAGAGGTAGATGTTGGTACTTCTAAATTTGATTTGAAGTTTAGTATTTGGGAAGGTTCAGAAGGATTTCAGGGATCTTTAGAGTACAAAACAGATTTGTTTAAATCTACAACTATTATTCGTACAATCGAACATTTTGAAATTCTTCTTAAGCTGGTTGTTGATAACCCTAATATACAAGTCAGTGAGTTAGGTAAACTACTTAACATAAACGATCAGAAGCAACAGTTAATCGAAGCGAAAGAACTAGAATCTACTTCTTTACAAAAGCTGAAGCTAACCAAGCGTAAGTCTATCCATAATCATTAGATTTCTGGCTTAAATTGCTAGATTAAAAACCGCAGAGACGCTGAGGGCGCAGAGGAAGAGGAATAATTTTGATACAAACGGATTTGATATTACTTATTTCTTGTGCGCCTCTGCATCCACTTTAAAAATATTTCATAGGAGACATAACAATGGTTTTGTTAAATGAAGTCTGGCAAAAATTACAAAAACAATTAATGGTATTCCTAAATCCTGATGATTTAACAAAAGTCTCAACTCTTTATGCCCATAATAGATGGCCTAAATTACGGTTTGCTCATCGTTATCAAAGCCATTTTGCACCATTAAGGAATAAAAAAATCAAGATTTTGGCGATTGGTATCGGCGGTTATGAAGACCACACTTTTGGTGGAGAAGCTTTAAAAACTTGGAAAAAATATTTTCCTAATAGTACGATTTATGGTCTTGATATTGTAGATAAGAGATATTTAGAAGAAGACCGAATTAAAATATTTCATGGCGATCAAAATGATAAAGCTTTCATCAAGACTGTTTTAGATGAAATTGGTGAATTAGATATCGTTATCGAAGATGGTAGTGCTGCCAATGAACACCATATAAAAGCCTTTCATACTTTCTTTCCCATACTAAAAGATGGCGGGATTTATGCCGCAGAAAATATTCACCACTCTTATTGGCCTAGTCTGACTGGTGAAAGATGGAAAGAGTTTGCTCAAGACAGTGTTTTTTTGCAAAACTGTATCAGTGTTGGGGGTAGCCTAGACTTAAACGATCCAAAAACTGTCATGAATATGTTTAAAACAATGGTGGATGGACTCAACTATGAGGAGTTTTTGCATCCAGATTACACTCCTAATTACTTTGATAAGAATATCGTCTCTATGCATTTTTACCATAACTTAGTAATTTTGTATAAAGGGCTAAATAATGAAGGTAGCAGTTTCATTGAAAACAATACTTTATCTCCAGAAATTTTAGAATTATTTGGTGTTAAAACCTTGGATGAACTAGGGCTAGAATTTCCTAAAAACAATATTGTCAAGCCTGAAGTTCAGCCACTTGAATTTTTGCAAAAATCAAATTAATTTTTATCTATGGCAGTTACCCAATCACAAAAACTCAGCCTCAACCAGTTACAGTCTGTTAAACGACAAGCTGTCAATCTTTCTCAAGCAGAATTAATTAAAGTAACACCTTTGGTGTCAAATAGTTTTTTACCTCTGCTGATTCAACCTGCGGTAGAGGGGATAAATTTAATCTCTTGGGCAGCAAATAATCGAGAGTTAATTGAAGCTTATTTGCTCAAATATGGAGGTATCTTATTTCGCAACTTTCATATTTTAGACTTAGTTGAGTTTGAGAAATTTATTCAGACAGTTTCTGGGGAACTGTTGGAATATGTCGATCGATCTTCACCTCGGAGCGCAATTCAAGGTAAAATCTACACATCGACTGACTATCCTGCTGACCAAAGCATCTTTCTCCATAGCGAGAATTCCTATGCTGCTAGCTGGCCTTTAAAAATTTTCTTTCACTGCGTCACACCAGCACAGCAAGGCGGGGAAACTCCTATTGCTGATACGCGGAGATTATTGCAACAGATTAACCCAAAAATTAGCGATCGCTTCATCGAAACAGGCGTGATCTATGTGCGTAACTTTGGCGATGGTTTTGGCTTACCTTGGCAAACAGTATTTCAAACCACCAACCCAGCCGAAGTGGAAGAATTTTGCCGTAGCAATCATATTGAGTTCGAGTGGAAGCCAGGAAACCGCTTACGAACCCGTACTCATAGACAAGCGATCGCTACACATCCTAAAACGGGTGAAACTGTTTGGTTTAATCATGCCGCTTTCTTTCATGTCACAACTTTAGATGCAAAGATTCGCACTGCATTGTTAGCAGAATTTCCAGAAGAAGATTTACCACATAATACCTATTACGGTAATGGTTCACCAATTGAACCTGAAGTTTTAGATGCAATTCGTACCATCTATCAACAAGAAACTGTAATTTTTCCCTGGCAGACGGGAGATATTTTAATGCTGGATAATATGCTGACAGCACATGGAAGACAGCCATTTATAGGGGAAAGAAAAGTGGTGGTTGGGATGTCAGAAGTATTCACCAGTCAAGAGATTTATACCAATTCTGTATGAAGATGCGCCAAACTATATGAGGAACGAACCGCAAAGGGCGCATTCGCGCAGCGTCTCGTCAGAGAAGGACACAAAGAAAGAAAGAAAGAAAGAAAGAAAGAAAGAAAATTTGGCGCAGCCTCACAAAGAAATGGTATCAGCGTCTCTGCGGTTTTTTTAATCATTCAGATGCTACCGGATTTGATATTAGTGCGAAGTACGGAGAATTAATCATGTTAGAAGAAATGCAAGGTTTTCGCCTCTCGCCTCAGCAAAAACATTTGTGGCAATTACAAGGAATTAATAGCCTTCCCTATCATTCTCAATGTGCTGTTTTAATTGAAGGCGTTATAGATATCAACATCTTGAAGCAAGCCTTAGAACAGGTTGTTAATCGTCATGAAATACTTCGGACTAACTTTCATTGTTTGCCAGGGATGTCTATCCCATTGCAAGTAATTACAAATACAAATATTACTTGGGGTGAAAACTACGACTTCAGTTGTTGCAATCATCAACAACAAGAAGAATTATTATCAAGTTTATTTGAACAATTTAACCAAGAAGTATTTGATCTGCAACATGGTTGTCTGTTGCGCTTATCTTTAGTTACTTTATCTTCCGAAAAATATATTCTACTTATCTGCTTACATGCCCTTTGTGCGGATGCGGAATCACTAAATATTTTGGTGCGAGAAATCAGCCAATGTTATGCAGCTTTTTTCAATGGAAAAGAACTAGACAATGAACCGCTACAATATGCGGATTTAGCTGAATGGCAAAATGAATTGTTAGAGGGAGAAGATACAGAAGCAGGGAGAGATTATTGGCGTAAACAAAATATTGCTGCATTGGCAACCTTAAAGCTACCTTGGGAACAACAAACTACCTTAAAATCAATATTTCAGCCGCAAATACAATCTATTACTTTTACTCCCGAATTAGTGACACAGCTAGAAATACTAGTTCAGCAGTATAATACTTCTGTCTCTAATGTTTTATTAACTTGCTGGCAGATTTTGATCTGGCGTATTACCCAGCAATCAAATGTAATTATTGGAATTGGTTCTGATGGACGTAATTATCAAGAGTTGGAAGATGCGATAGGTTTATTTTCTAAACATTTACCTATTAGTATTGAGCTATACAAAGAAAGTACATTTATCGAAATTCTATCTAAAAATAACCTGGCTGATAGCTTCAAATATCATCCTTATTTTAGTTGGGAAAATATAGCAGATTTAGCGTCGATTAATTTACGTTATTCACCTTTATGCTTTGAATTTTTAGAGCAATCACCTAAATATGTAAATGCTGATACTAAATTTTCGATTTATCAGCAATCCTCTTGTGTTGAAAAATTTAATATTAAACTGAGCTGTATTGCTAAAAACAACCAATTAATCGCAGAATTTTACTATAACTCAAACTTATTTAATTCAGACTATATTGAAATTTTAGCTGGGCAATTTAAAAGTATATTAGTTAGTGCGATCGCTCATCCAGAGTTACCAATTATTCAGTTAGAAATTATCAGCTATCTTGAAAGCAAACAGTTACTATACGACAACAACATCCAAAAGGAATATCCCAACAATCTCTTAATTCACCAAATATTTGAGGCACAAGTCAAAAAAACACCCGATCAAATTGCCGTAGTTTTTGAAGAAGAAAAACTGACATATCAACAACTGAATCAACGGGCAAATCAATTAGCTCACTATTTGCAAGAACAAGGAGTTGGGGCAGAGGTGCTGGTGGGAATTTGCCTAGAGCGTTCTATTAATATGATTGTTGGTATTTTAGGCATTCTCAAAGCTAGTGGAGCATACATACCCTTAGATTCAAAACTACCAGCCAAGAGTTTAGCATCACGTTTAAAAGATATCAAAGCCTTATTTTTAGTTACTAATACTTGTGTGGCAAATAGATTAACAGAAGTTGCTAATCAAGGACAACTGCAAGTTATTTGTTTAGATAAAAATTGGCGAACAATTTCTAATGAAACTGATATTAATCCTAACTGCCAGGTAAACAATAATCATCTAGCCTATATATTATTTACCTCTGGTTCCACAGGCAAACCCAAAGGAGTTGCCATAGAACATCAACAAATTCTTAATTATGTCTATGCCATTATTGATAGTTTAAAACTACCTAGCAATTCCGCCTACAACTTTGCATTAGTTTCAACTCTAGCCGCAGACTTAGGTAACACCGTTCTCTTCCCTGCTATTTGTACAGGAGGATGTCTACATATCATCTCCTACGATCGCGCTACCGATCCAGTTGCCTTAACAGAATATTGTCACAAATATCCTATAGATTGTCTCAAAATTGTTCCTTCTCATCTTAGTTCCCTTCTGCTATCTCCTACACCCCAATCTATCCTGCCTCGTCAACGACTAATTTTAGGTGGTGAAGCTGCTAACTGGCAGTTAATTGAGCAAATTCGCCAGTTAGCACCCAATTGCCAGATATTTAATCATTATGGGCCTACAGAAAGCACTGTTGGTGTACTCACTCATTTAATTACAGAGGTAAATTTAACAACTAAAACAGTTCCTCTTGGTAAATCAATTGCTAATACACAAGTTTATATTCTGGACAATAACTTACAGTTGACTCCTATTGGAATTAAAGGGGAAATATATATTAGTGGTGCAGGTTTAGCCCGATGCTATATGCAACATCCTGAACTAACTGCTGATAAATTCATTCCTAATGATTTTAGCCGCCAACCAGGATCAAGGCTATATAAAACAGGTGATTTAGGACGTTACTTACCAGATGGCACAATCGAATTTTTGGGACGTAAAGATAATCAAGTAAAAATTCGTGGTTTCCGTATTGAATTAGCAGAAATAGAAGCGATATTAACTCAGCTTAGGCAAGTAAGAGATGCGGTAGTAATAATGCGAGAAAAGGAAAATGGGGATAAGCAATTAATAGCTTATTTAGTTTCTAATAACTCAGAAGCTATAAATTTGAATGAGCTAAATAACTTTTTGCGGGAACACTTACCCGATTATATGTTGCCCTCTAACTTTGCTATTTTAGACGCTTTACCTTTAACTCCTAATGGTAAGGTAAATCGTCAAGCATTACCTGCACCAGAAGAATTATCACAACAAATAAAAAGTGCTATTACTGCACCACGTAACCCTGTAGAAGAAGTCTTAACGGGGATATGGGCAAAAATTCTCAGTGTTAAACAAGTGGGAATTGAAGAAAACTTTTTTGAATTAGGTGGACATTCGCTGTTAGCTACACAAGTTATGTCTCAGATACGAGAAGCTTTTCAGGTTGAATTACCCCTACGCCGTTTGTTTGAGTCGCCAACAGTAGCGGAACTGGCGCAATGTGTTGAAGCGGCACTGAGAGAAGGGCAACAACTAGCTATTTTACCTATAGAGAAAGTCACGCTAGAAAATAATTTACCATTATCCTTTGCTCAACAAAGACTGTGGTTTTTAGACCAATTACAACCCGGAAGTTGTGCTTACAATCTATCGAGGGCGGTACAACTACAAGGACAACTTAATATTGCAGCATTAGAACAAAGTTTCAACGAAATTATCCGCCGCCATGAAGCTTTACGTACTACCTTTGTAAGTGGAGATGGCGAACCACAGCAGATAATTAACCCAGAAGTTAGTATTACATTACCTGTGGTAAGTTTACAGAATTTAACACCAGAACATCGGGAATTAGAAACTAAACGCAGGGCTATAATTCAAGCGCAGTATTCTTTTGATTTAACTAGCACCCCATTATTAAATCTTGTCCTATTGCAGTTAGCAGAACAGGAATATATTTTACTGTTCACAATACACCACATAGTTGCTGATGGTTGGTCAGCAGGAATAATTATTAAAGAGCTAGCTGCCTTTTATGAATCTTTCTGCACAGGTGAATCTTGTGAATTAGCCAGTTTACCTATTCAATATGTAGATTTTGCAGTTTGGCAAAGAACATGGTTACAGAAAGAAGTTTTGGCATCTCAGATGGAATATTGGAAGCAACAATTAAGTGGTGATTTGCCAGTATTAGAACTTCCTATTTCTAAACCACGCCCCAAACAGCAAACCTTTGCTGGTAAAAAGCAGACATTTACACTTTCTCTAGCTTTGACAAACGAACTAAAAGCTTTGAGTCAAAAGCAAGGTGTAACTCTATTTATGACTTTATTAGCAGCATTTCAAACTCTGCTTTATCGCTACTCTGGACAAACAGATATTTTAGTCGGTTCGCCTATCGCTAACCGTAATCGTAGCGAAATTGAGGGATTAGTTGGCTTCTTTGTAAATACTGTAGTCTTGCGAACTCAACTAGAGGAAAATTCTAGTTTTATCAACTTGCTTAAACAAGTAAGAGAAATTACTCTCGGAGCATACACTCATCAAGATTTACCATTTGAATTATTAGTAGAAGAATTACAACCACAGCGTAGTCTCAGTCATACGCCAGTATTTCAGGTAATGTTTGCGCTGCAAAATATGCCTGGAGATGGATTGAAGCTATCAGGTTTGAATTTGGAATATTTGCCGATAGAAAATGATACGGCTAGGTTTGATTTGAGTTTGTCTTTTACTGATAATGTTGAGGGTTTAGTTGGGGAATTAGAGTATAACAGTGATTTATTTGATGCTGAGAGCATTAAATCTATGCTGAAGCATTTAACAACTTTGTTAATAGATATCGTTGAACATCCAGATAAGTCTATATCGGAATTATCTATACTTACATCAGCAGAACAGCAGCAAATTTTAAGAGAATGGAATGATACAGAAGCTGATTATCCTGATGTCTGCGTGCATGAGTTGTTTAGCGCCCAGGTAGCGAAGACACCGGATGCGATCGCTGTGGTAGCTGGTTCACAACATTTGACTTATAAAGAACTGGATAATAAAGCAAACCAGCTAGCACACTATTTAAGCAGAATAGGTGTAGGTAAAGAAGTGTTAGTGGGGATTTGTTGCGATCGCTCTTTACCCGCGATCGTTGCCCTCCTCGCCATTCTCAAAGCAGGTGGCGCATACATACCTCTAGATCCAACATTTCCTCAAGAGCGTTTGGCGTATATGCTTCAAGACTCCCAAACCTCAATCTTATTAACCCAGCAACATTTATTACCAAATCTTCCACCCCACCACGCCCAAGTTATCTGTTTAGATAGCAACTGGGAAAGCGTCGCCGCCCAAAAAATCAACACTTCCAACAGCAAAATCGAGCCGGATGATTTGATGTATACAATCTATACCTCCGGCTCCACTGGCAAACCCAAAGGTGTACAAATTACCCATAGAAATGTAGTAAATTTTCTTACTGCCATGCAGCAGGAATTACACTTAAGCCATCAAGATAGTTTGCTCTCCGTCACTACCCTATCTTTTGATATTGCAGTTTTAGAAATCTTCCTTCCTCTAACAGTGGGAGCCAAAGTAATTCTTGTTAGTCGAGAAATTGCAACCGATGGCGCACAATTATTACAACAACTGAATAATTCTGCTGCAACTGTTATGCAAGCTACCCCTGCAACTTGGCGAATATTATTAGATGTGGGCTGGGAAGGAAATTCACAACTTAAAATTCTCTGTGGTGGCGAAGCCTTACCCCAAAATTTAGCTCGCCAATTATGTCAAAAATGTTCTAAAATTTGGAATTTATACGGACCGACAGAAACAACTATTTGGTCTACAATTTATCAAATAAATGATAGTGAAAAACCAGTTACTATTGGTCGTCCTATCGCTAATACCCAAATATATATTTTAGATAAGTATTTGCAACCAGTACCCATAGGTATTGCAGGAGAAATATATATTGGTGGTTTAGGATTAGCACGGGGTTACTTTAATCAGCCAGAATTAACTCAAGAAAAATTTATTACTAATCCATTTAATCCCAAAGCATTAATCTACAAAACTGGTGATTTAGCCCGTTACTTATACAATGGAGAAATTGAATATTTAGGACGTGTTGATTATCAAGTAAAACTCCGAGGTTTCCGCATTGAGTTAGGGGAAATTGAAGCGGTCTTAGAACAACACCCCGCAGTACATCAATGTGTATTGATGGTGCGAGAAGATATATCTGAAAACCAGCGTTTAGTTGCTTATTTAGTTGCTGAAAACATCACTACTGATGAACTGCGGCAGTATTTACGGCAAAAACTGCCTGAATACATGATACCGAATGCTTTTATGTTCTTGGCAGAAATCCCATTAACACCCAATGGAAAAGTTAACCGTCGGGCTTTACCTACACCAGAAAATATTGATTTAGAGACAAGTAATTTTGTTGCTCCATGCCATCCAGTAGAAGAAGTATTAGCCGGAATTTGGACTCAAGTTTTGGGTGTAAAACAGGTAGGAATTTATGACAATTTCTTTGAACTAGGCGGACATTCTTTATTAGCAACTCAAGTTATTTCTCGCATTACGAAAGCTCTGGGAGTGAATATACCGCTTCAGTCTTTATTTGAATTTCCCACCATTGCAGAACTAGCTAAAAATATTCAAGAAGCCAGTCATCAGGGTGTTTCTGCTATTATACCTGTTCCCCGCGATGCTTGCGGCGGGCGTAGCCATCGCAATTTACCTCTATCCTTCGCCCAAGCTAGATTATGGTTACTCGAACAAATTAACCCTGATAGCGGTATTTATAATATGCCAGCAGCAGTTTATCTTGTAGGTGAGTTGAATATAGCGGTGTTAGAGAAAAGCATTAACAAAATTATTCGTCGTCACGAAGTTTTACGCACTACCTTTACTTTGGTAGATGGGGAACCATTACAGATAATTGTCCCCAACGTACAGCTAAAAATACCTGTAGTAAACTTACAGAAATTGACGGACGCTGAACGAAAAGCGGAAATTCACCGTTTGAGTGTTGAGGAATTTCAATATCCCTTTGATTTTACTAAAGCACCGTTGCTCAGATGCACACTTTTACAACTAGGCGAACAAGAATACATCTTACTGTTCACTATCCACCATATCGTTTTTGATGGCTGGTCAACGGGTGTATTCATTCGGGAGTTAGCAGCACTTTATACCGCTTTTGCTGCGGGAGAAGCCTCTCCTTTACCACAATTACCCATCCAGTATGGAGACTTTGCAGCTTGGCAACGTCAACATTTGCAAGGTGAAAGGTTAGAAGCTTTACTCACCTACTGGAAACAGCAATTAGCAAACCTACCTGTTCTGCAACTACCCACAACCCGTCCCCGTGCAGAAGTGAAAACTAATCGGGGTGCTAGTCATAGTTTTGTGATACCTGCGTCAGTTGTACAAGAAGTGCGACAGCTTGCCCAACAAGAAGGTGTAACCTTATTTATGACACTGTTAGCAAGCTTTAAAATTTTACTGCAACGCTACACCGGTCAAGATAATATTGTTGTCGGCACTGATGTTGCTAACCGCAACCAAGCAGAAATTGAACCATTAATTGGCTTTTTCATTAACTTATTAGTTTTACGCACTGACTTAAGTGCTAACCCCACTTTCCTAGAGTTATTGCAACGTGTTCGCACTCAGACACTATCAGCTTACACTCATCAAGATTTACCCTTTGACGAATTAGTTAGAGAATTACAACCTGAACGCCATTTAAGCAACATAGTTCCATTATTCCAGGTATTGTTTGTCCTACAAAATACACCGATATCAACCTTAGAATTACCAGGTATTACCTTAAAAACACTAGAATTAGAAACCAGAAATTCTAGATTCGATTTAGCCTTGTTTCTCACAGAAACTGAGCAAGGTATAGTAGGTAAATGGCAATATAATGCTGATTTATTTGCCGCAGAGACTATCACTCTATTTACAAATAGTTGGCAAACATTAATTAATAGTATTATCAGTCAACCTCAAAGCCAGATCAATACATTAGAAATGCTGACAGAAACAGAGAAGGCACAACAAACTACGCAACAACAGGAGCGTAAAGCTGCTAAAAGACAAAAATTCATGAGCATTGTTCCAAAAGCCGTTAGTTTAAAAGCAGAGCAATTAATAAAAACATCTTACCTACAATCAGGACAAAATTTTCCTCTTGTAATTCAACCAAATAGTACAGAAGTTGATTTACTATCTTGGGTAGAGAATAATCGAGAATATCTCGAAACAGAGTTATTAAAACACGGAGCGATTTTATTTAGAGATTTTAATCTAAGATCGGTTTCAGAGTTTGAAAATTTCGCTCAAACAATTTGTCCGAATTTATTTGCTGAATATGGCGACTTACCCCGCACTGGTGAAGGTGGTAAAGTTTATGGTTCCACTCCTTATCCACCTGATAAAGCAATCCTTTTTCATAATGAAAGCTCTCATTTACATCAGTGGCCTCTGAAAATTTGGTTTTTCTGCGTGCAACCAGCAGAACAAGGTGGAGAAACACCAATTATTCACTGTCGGAAAGCTTACAATATCATCAATCCCAAGCTACGAGAAAGATTAGATAAAAAACAATTAATGTATGTCCGTCACTACACTAATGGTCTAGATGTAAGCTGGCAAAATTTCTTTCGTACCAATGAAAAATCTACCGTAGAAAATTATTGTCATCATGCTAATATTGATTTTGAATGGTATGATAATAACAGTCTAATTACGCGCCAAGTTCGTCCAGCTTTAGCAGTACATCCAAAAACGAACGAGCCTGTATTTTTTAATCAAATTCAGTTACACCATATAGCGTATTTAGATGCAGAAGTTCGAGAATCTTTATTGTCTACATTTGGAGATAACAAGCTACCGCGTAATGTTTATTACGGAGACTGTACTCCTATAGAAGACTCAGCTATTGCAGAAATAAATCAAGTTTATCAGCAGTCTCGGACTAGCTTTCTTTGGCAAAAGAGCGATATTTTGATGTTAGATAATATGCTGACTGCCCACGGGAGAAACCCTTATATAGGCTATCGCAAAATTGTTGTAGCAATGGCAGAAATGACTAAATAAGTTTGAACTTATTAACCCCTATAAAATCAGGATGAGCATTATCATGTCTTTAAAAGAACGCAACACAAATCATGATGCGATCGCTTCTATGTATGACTTGAAAGGCATGGAGCGCCACGACATTGTATTGGATTGTCTAGATAGATTAATCCTCAAAAATCTTCCAGAAGGATCGCATATTTTTGATCTCGGTTGCGGTACTGGGCAAATCGCCAAACGGCTACTAAAAAGAGGTTATCAAGTAACTGGGCTTGATAGCTCTGAAGGAATGCTTAATATTGCTCGAGAGAACGCGCCAGATGCTAAATTTATTCTGGATGATGCTCGCTTTTTTAAATTACCGCCAACTTTTAATGCAGCTATTTCTACAGATGGTGTTCTGAACTATTTTCTCAAATCTGAAGAACTACAGGAGGTATTACAAAATGTTTATAATGCCTTGTTGGAAAACGGTATTTTTGTCTTTGAATTATATTTAGATGAATTTTGTGAATCAAACTGGAAAAATAGTGATTTTGGTGGAGGTGTCAAAGATGATAATGTCTGGCTTGATGTTTGGAGCTACAATATAGAAAACAAAATAGGTCGCAAAGACACTACAAGATTTCAATTGATAAATGGCAACTGGCAACGTTTAGATAAAAGCTTTTTTTTAAAAGCTTATTCAGCAAAAGAGATAAAAATTATTTTAGAAAAAGTAGGATTTACAGAAGTCAGCATCTATGATATAAACCGCGATTTGGAAGTAAATAAAGCCTGTGAAACTGCCTGTTTTATCTGTCGTAAACCGCTAAATAAGTAGCATCACTCAGGTAGATTGTATTTTATCGATCGAGAGTAATGATAAATATATGTCAAATCAAATAACTCAGGGGTTTCAGCTTTCCACTCAACAAAAGCGTCTTTGGTTATTACAGCAGTCTAGTTCAGCTTATTTAGCTCAATGTGCCTTTCTTCTAGAAGGGAATCTCAAACCAGAGATATTAAAAGCTGCTTTAGAGCAAGTTGTTATTCGACATGGAATTTTGAATACAACTTTTGATTGTTTAGCTGGAATGAAAATTCCTGTAATGGTTTTAAGAAATAGCAGCATTTTGTCGTGGCGCGAGATCGATCTAAGTCACTGGGAACCGAAAGAAATTGCAATCAAAAATGCATATTTTTGTCAGGAAGCGCGTAGTTTTAATTTTGACTTTGAGCAAGGGTCGCTTTTACATATATTTCTCCTGAAACTTGATGTACATAAGTACAGTTTAATTATCACTTTGCCTTCGCTTTGTGCCGATACTTGGACACTTAAGAATCTGGTAACTGAAATCAGCAATTCATATTCTGCTTGTTTGCAAGGTGAGAGAATATCAGAAGAAGTTATCCAATATTTGCAATTCTCAGAATGGCAGAATCAATTACTCACAGATGAAGATGCAGAAGTAGCTAAAAAATACTGGCATGAGCAAAATCTTTCTTCACTCTCTGACTTGAAGTTACCTTTTGAGAAGCAGCCATTACAGCCATCAAAGTTTGAGGTAAACTGCTGTCGATTAGATATTAACCCTGATGTGACAGCCAAGATTACCAACTTAGCTCAAAAATATGATACTTCCACTGCTGTCATATTACTAGCTTGCTGGCAAACGCTGATTTTGCGACTTACAGGACAGCCAGATATTATTATTGGTATGGCTAGCGATCGCAGAGACTATGAAGAACTATACAACTTATTAGGACTTGTTGGGACTTGGTTGCCAATTAATAGCCATTTGACACCAAATTTACGCTTTCAAGAAGTTGTAGAATTAGCTAATCAAACTATAGAAGCTGGTGCAGAATGGCAAGATTATTTTGTGCCGGAACCCTTAGAAAATCACGAGCAACTAGCTTTTACCATCGGTTTCGAGTTTGAGCAACTACCAGAAAAAATCGTTGCTGGCGACGTATCATTTTCTCTTGAGCAATATTACAGTTGTATTGAACAATTTAAAGTAAAATTCACTTGTACTCAACGCGAGGATTGTTTAACTACAGAATTCTACTACGATATCAATTACTTTGCAGCTGATAGTATTGAACGTCTAGCCAGACAATTTCAAACTTTATTAACGAGTGTAACGGTTAATCCCGAAGAGAAAATTAGCCAATTAGAAATTCTCAGCCCTAGCGATCGCCAACAATTACTAGTAGAATTTAACCAAACAAATCTTGACAATTTACAAGACAAATGCATTCACCAACTATTTGAAGCCCAAGTACAAAAAACACCTGATAAAATTGCCGTTGTTTTTGAAGATTGCCAACTAACTTATGCAGAGTTGAACCGCAAAGCCAATCAACTTGCTAATTATTTGCAGCAGCGCGGAGTTAAACCAGAAGTTTTAGTAGGACTTTGCACAGAGCGATCGCTCTTGATGATTATTGGACTTTTAGGTATCCTGAAAGCTGGTGGAGCCTATCTACCGCTAGATCCAACCTTACCCAAGGAAGGTTTTACTAGCCGATTGCAGGATATCGAAATACCAGTAATATTGACACAACGGCGATTAGTCGATAATCTGCCAACAGATGTAGCTGAAATAATTTGCTTAGATACAGATTGGGATCGGATTGGCGATCGCAAAGATGAAAATCCCATCAGTGAAGTCACAACCCAGAATTTAGTTTATGTCTTGTTCACCTCTGGCTCTACCGGTAAACCGAAGGGAGTTGCGATCGAACATCGGCAATTGCTGAATTACCTTCACGGAATTACACAGAGGTTAGATTTTTCAACCACAACTAACTTCGCCACTGTTTCTACCTTAGCTGCTGACTTGGGTAACACCGGAATCTTCGCTGCTCTTTGCACTGGCGGATGTCTGCATATATTATCTATCGAGTGTGCTACCGACTCAGCAACCTTAGCAAAATACTGCCGCACCTATCCCATCGACTGTCTCAAAATTGTCCCCTCTCACCTCGCCACTCTTCTCGCCTCTGCACCATCCGATTCCATCTTGCCTCGCCAGCAGCTAATTTTGGGTGGCGAAGCTGCAAGCTGGCAACTTATTGAGCAGATTCGGCAGCAAGAGCCATCCAGCTTAATCTTCAATCACTACGGCCCTACAGAAGCCACAGTGGGGGTTACTACCTTCGCAGTTCAAAATCAGCAAATTGCTACGCAGACAGTACCCCTTGGTCGTCCACTTGCCAATACGCAGATTTATTTACTGGATGAGCAACTGCAACCAGTACCCATTGGTGTACCGGGTGAGTTATATATCGGTGGTGCAGGGTTAGCTAGAGGTTATCTGAATCGCCCTGATTTAACAGCAGCAAAGTTTATTCCTCATCCTTTTGCAGAGATGGGTTCGCGTTTATACAAAACTGGTGATATCGCTCGTTACTTACCTGATGGCAATATTGAATTTATTGGGCGAGTTGATCGCCAGGTAAAAATTAGGGGATTCCGCATTGAACTTGGAGAAATTGAAAGCGTATTGTGTCAACATCTGCAAGTGCAACAGGCTGTAGTTTCTGTTCGGGAAGAGAATGACAACAAACTCTTAATAGCCTACGTTGTTCCTAAACAAACACTCAATGTTAGCGAACTGCAAAGATTTCTCAGAGAGAAACTACCAGAATACATGATGCCCTCAAATTTTATCATGTTGAAGGTTTTGCCACTAACATCCAATGGTAAAGTTAACTATAGTGCGCTCCCAGAATCAAATAGCGATCGCCCAGAATTGGCAGCAACTTATGAACCACCGCAAACTGAGATAGAAAGAGCGATCGCTAATATTTGGCAACAGATGCTTCATGTTGAGAAGGTGGGCATTCATGATAATTTTTTTGATATCGGTGGTCATTCATTATTGCTTGTTACAATTCACGCCAAACTACGAGAAAATTTTACCACTAATATATCTGTAATTAATTTATTTGAACATCCAACCATCAACTCATTAGCTAAATATTTAACGCAAAAGCAGACGGAAATATCTTCTTTTGAAGAAAGCACTCAACGCGCCGAGAGCCGCACCGCTTCCAGGCAGTCAAGAGCGCAATTCAGATAAAAATATTTGACCCAAAAAATAGGATTACTGAAATTAATGAAAAATGAGGACTTTAATCAGAATCAAATAAGCGATTTAGACATAGCTATTATCGGTATGTCTGGACGATTCCCCAAAGCTTGTAATTTGGATACATTTTGGCAGAATCTCAAAAATGGTTTAGAAGCAATTTCATTTTTTTCAGACCAAGAACTAGAAGCTATTGGGATAGATGCAACTACACTGAATCAACCAAATTATGTAAAAGTAAATGCTGTATTAGAAGATATAGAATTATTTGATGCCGCATTCTTTGATTACTCACCCAAAACAGCAGAAATCATAGATCCACAGCATCGCCTATTTTTAGAAACAGCTTGGGAAGCTTTAGAAAATGCTGGCTATGATTCTAAAACTTATCAAGGTCGAATTGGTGTTTATGGTAGCGCCAGTATTAGTAGTTACTTTTTATTCAATCTTTTTTCTAATCCAGAATTAATAAAATTAGTTGGTCTTGACCAAATTAGACATCATAATCGCACAGATAATCTGACTACACGAGTAGCTTATAAATTAGACTTAAAAGGGTCAGCTATCACTGTCCAAACGGGATGCTCTAGTTCCTTAGTTGCGATTCATTTAGCCAGCCAAAGCTTAATAGATCGGGAATGCGATTTAGTCTTAGCAGGTGGAGTTTCTATCACTAATATACAAAAGACTGGCTATGCTTATCAAGAGGGAGGAATTTTGTCACCCGATGGACACTGCCGCGCCTTTGATGCCAAAGCGCAAGGAACTGTTAACGGTGATGGTGTAGGTATAGTTATTTTAAAACGATTAGCAGATGCGATCGCAGATAAAGATTATATTCATGCTGTAATTAAAGGTTCAGCCATTAATAATGATGGTTCTGCCAAAATTGGCTATACCGCTCCTAGTATTGATGGTCAAGCTAAAGTGATTGCAGAGGCTCTTGCCATCAGCAGAATCGAACCCGATATGGTCAGTTATGTAGAGGCTCATGGCACCGGCACAGTGTTAGGAGATCCGATTGAAATTGCCGCGTTAACTAAATCTTTTCGCGCTAAAACTCAGAAAAAGAATTTCTGCGCCATTGGTTCGGTAAAAACGAATATCGGCCACCTAGATACTGCATCTGGTGTTGCAGGTTTAATCAAGACTGTCCTCGCGCTGAAACACAAGCAAATACCACCCAGTCTGCATTTTCAAGAGCCAAATCCTCAGATTGATTTTGCTAACAGTCCCTTTTACGTTAACAACAAGCTTTCCGAATGGAAGTCAAACGGACACCCTAGACGTGCAGGAGTCAGTTCTTTTGGTATTGGTGGCACCAACGCTCATGTAGTTCTAGAAGAAGCGCCGATATTGGAGCAAGAGAGGCAGGGGAGAAAACATCATCTGTTGGTTGTTTCTGCGAAAACGGAATCAGCGTTAGAGGCAGCTACGGCAAATTTGGCTAATCACCTCAAACAGCATCCCGATTTAAACTTAGCTGATGTTGCTTACACACTTAAAGTCGGTCGTCGAGCTTTTAATTATCGTCGGATGGTAGTTTGTCAAGATATTGATGATGCAATCAAAGTTTTAGAGACAAAAGACCCACAACGAGTTTTCACCTACTATCAAGAACCAGGTGAGTTAGAGGTTGTATTTATGTTTCCCGGACAGGGATCTCAGTATGTAAATATGGGTCGAGAGTTATACCAAACTGAGCCAATTTTCCGGGAAAAAGTTGATGATTGTTGTGAACAACTGAAACTTATTTTAGGGTTAGACTTACGTACTATTATCTATCCCAGTCAAGAACAAACTCAATGGGCGACACAGCAGTTAATACAAACTCATATTACTCAGCCGGCGTTGTTCGTAATTGAATATGCACTAGCACAATTGTGGATAGCTTGGGGAGTATGCCCTAGTGCAATGATTGGTCACAGTATAGGAGAATATGTGGCCGCTTGTTTAGCTGGGGTATTTTCTTTAGCAGATGCATTGATGCTAGTTGCTACCCGTGGGCAACTGATGCAGCAAGTACCTTCAGGTAAAATGCTGGCTGTAGCGCTCCCGGAGAAAAAAGTTATGCAGATGCTAGGTGATAAACTTTCCCTAGCGGCAATCAACGCACCAGAGCGCTGTGTAATTTCTGGCCCAACCGCAGAGATTGAAGATTTGCAAAACCGTTTAACCGAGCAAGGGATTGAGTGGCGTTT
Organism: Nostoc sp. NMS4; assembly: GCF_017115095.1. Lineage (GTDB taxonomy): Bacteria > Cyanobacteriota > Cyanobacteriia > Cyanobacteriales > Nostocaceae > Nostoc. The sequence goes on from NZ_JABXKI010000223.1 coordinate 21,448, forward strand.
TCTGCATACCTCCCACGCCTTTCATTCTCAAATGATGGATTCTATTATTGAGCCATTTACCAAATTACTCGCAAAAGTCAATCTTAATCATCCCAAAATTCCTTTTTTATCTAATCTAACTGGCACTTGGATTACTCCAGAAGAGGCAACAGATAACAATTATTGGGCTAAACATTTGCGGTCATCAGTACGTTTTTCTGATGGCATTACTGAATTAGCCAAACAGCCAAATCGGATTTTTTTAGAAGTTGGCTCTGGTGGTAATTTAAGTACTTTAACTAGGCAACAAGTTCAAGAACAGTCGATATTTTGCTCCATACGGCATCCTCACGATCAACAATCTGATGTTGCATTTTTATTAAATACTCTGGGGCATTTATGGTTGTATGGGATACAACTTGATTGGTCAGGATTTTATGCTAATCAAAAACCTCATCGCCTTCCTTTACCGACTTACCCGTTTGAACGAAAAAAATACTGGGTTGAGTCTTATAGAGGTAATGAGCTAAATCGATTTAATGGAAAAAATACTCATAATAACCAAAGGTTTAAGAATCAACAAATTAATAGTCAACCAAATCATTTAGGAGATAAATCACAACATTTTTTTATTGAATCTCAGCAAAACAATATTCTCCGTTTGAGTAATACTAAAAAAATAATAAATCGTCAAATTTCTATTATGTTTCAGCAGTTAGAACTCTTAGAAAAAGATATGTAGTAGCGTGTCAAGCAAAAAAATTGTGCATTAGATGTAGGTTGGGTGGAGCGGAGCGCAACCCAACAAATATCAGGATGTTGGGTTACGCAAAGCCTCCACCCAACCTACAATTTTCTCTTCTTTGTCTTCCTTCGCGTCCTTGGCGGTTCGTTTAAAAAAAAATTCACTGTAAAAAATATTATGAATAAAGACTCTCAGGATAAAAAAATAGTATCAACGCTCAAATATATTGTTAGTGAGTCATTGGGAGTAAAATCATCAGAAATAGATATTCATACTCCTTTTCTGGCAATGGGTATTGACTCTCTAATTTTGTTGCAGATAAACCATGCTATTCAAAAAGACTTAGGTATTAATATTCCTTTTCGCTTATTACTTGAAAATTTATCAACAATTCATGCTTTAGCAACTCATATAACTCAAGAACTACCTCCAGAAAATACAATTTTAGAACCGGAATATCAGGAATTGACATTTAGTAAAATACTACTACAACCACATACTGAAACGATTTCATATACACCAAATTTCGAGCAAGAAGAGGAAAAATATGTAACAGCTACACTACTCGAACAGGTAATAGAACAGCAGCTTGACTTAATGTCCAAACAGCTAGACATTTTGCAAAAAGCAAGTTCATGGAAGAAGATATTACCAAAAGCAATCCCATCTATCCCTATTCAACATCAGGTAAGACAAGTTGATAATAACTCTGGTTTTCCAGAAAGTTCATCATCAATTCAGGCTGACCCGTCACAAAACGTAATTACGAATTATTTAACTCCCCGTCAACAAAAACATTTAGATGCTTTAATTGCACGTTTTGTCAAGCTTACTCCCGAATCTAAACGACTTACTCAAGCTTATCGTTCCTATCATGCCAATAGCAGAGCGATAACAGGCTTCTTACCCTCCATTAAAGAGATGTTGTATCCCATTCACGGACAGCGTGGAGAGGGAGCCAGACTCTGGGATGTTGATGGTCAAGAGTATGTAGACATTTCTATGGGGTTTGGTGCGCTTTTATTTGGTCATTCACCTTCGTTTGTCATCGAAGCTATTCAAGAACAAATAAAGCAAGGTATACTGCACGGGCCACAATCGCGTCTTGCCGGTCAGGTTGCGGAGTTAATTTGTGAGTTGACAGGCGCGGAACGGGCAGCTTTTTGTAACGATGGCACAGAAGCGGTAATGGGAGCAATCCGCCTAGCACGGGCTACCACAAGACGCTCTAAGATTGCTTTATTTACTGGTTCTTATCACGGTACTTATGATGGAGTCTTGGTGAGAGGAGTAACAACCACCGAAGAAACGCGGCGTTCCATCCCTAGAGCTATTGGTATTCCATCATACATTGCTGATGATGCGATCGCACTTGACTATGGCAAACCTGAATCCCTAGAAATTCTGAAAACTCATGCTCACGAATTGGCGGCAGTTTTGGTGGAACCGATACAAAGCAGTCGCCCAGATTTGCAACCTCAAGAGTTTCTGCTGCAACTCAGACAATTAACTCAAGCAACAGGAATTGTATTAATTTTTGACGAAGTGATTACCGGCTTTCGGATGCACCCAGGTGGAATTCAGGGGTTGTGGAATATTCAAGCAGATTTGACCACTTATGGTAAAGCCGTTGCTGCTGGGATGCCAATTGGCGTGATAGCTGGTAAGGCAGCTTTGATGGATACCCTTGACGGTGGAATGTGGAACTATGGAGATGAATCTTATCCTCAAGCGGAAACCACAGTATTCGCAGGTACTTTCTTCAAACATCCTTTAGTAATGGCTGCGGCTTGGGCTGCACTCAATCATATTAAGAACAGTGGCCCGAAATTACAGCAGGAGTTATCTGAAAAAACAACGAAATTAGCCCAGATTCTTAATAGTTACTTTGAACAAAGGCAAGTTCCAATTAAAGTAGTCCATTTTGGTTCGCTGTTTCGTTTTATAGCCTCATCACCGCTAAAATTTGGTCAGTTGTTTTTCTATCATCTGTTAGAAAAAGGTGTTTACGTCTGGGAAGGACGTACATTTTATCTGTCTACGGCGCATACTGATGCAGATATTGAACACGTAATTAAGGCAGTCAAACAAAGCATAGTAGAAATGCAACAAGGTGAATTATTACCACCTGCGCCGATTTCAACAACGATTAATATTCCTCTGACGGCAGCACAAAAAGAATTGTGGTTTTTAGCACAGATGGGAGATGAAGTTTCCCGCGCCTATAACGAATCTAGAATTATCCATCTGCGAGGAAGTGCGAATGTATTGGCAGTATGTAAGGCTGTTCAAGAGATTATCAATCGTCACGAAGCGCTGCGAACTACTTTTAGTTCAGAGGGGGATAATCAATTAATTCATTCCACTTTGACTATAGATATTCCTCTAAGTGATTTTTCAACTTTAGATAAAAGTCAACGAGAAACAGAGCTATCGCAGTTATTAACACGAGAAGCTCAACAAATTTTCGATTTAGAAAAAGGGCTATTACTTCGTTGCCATATAGTTAAGTTGCAGGAAGATCATCATCTTGTGGTTTTGACAAATCATCACATTGTTGCTGATGGTTGGTCAATTAGTATTTTGTTACGAGAACTAGCAGCAATTTATTCAGCAGAGTGTCAGGGAATTGTTAGCCAACTTCCGCAACCAATGAAATGGAGTGAGTATGCACTGTGGCAATTACAAATGCAACAGAGTCCAGAAATGGCTAAAGCTGAAGCTTATTGGCTGAGTCAATTTGCCAATTCAGTGCCTATATTGGAATTACCAATTGACCGTCCTCGACCAGCGATATTTACCTACACTGGAGCGCGAGAGCATATAATTCTTGATGCCAGCTTGTATAATTCTTTGAAAAGCTTAAGTCTACAACGTGGTTATACTTTATTTACGATTCTTTTAACAGCATTTATCACCTTATTACAACGATTGACGAATCAACAAGATATCGTTGTTGGGATTGCTTCGGCTGGACAATCTGCGATCGCAGATGAATATCTGGTTGGCCACTGTGTTAATCTATTACCCATACGCAGCCAAGTTGTTGGCAACCCAAGCTTTACAGACTATTTGAGTTCAATCCAGCAGGTATTATTAGATGCCTACGAGTATCAAATTTATCCTTTTATTAAACTAGTTGAAAATCTAAAGTTACCACGAGATCGTAGCCGTACCCCTCTTTTTAACACAGGATTTAATCTGGATAAAGCTCAATTTGAGTCTAAATCTTTAAAAGAAGAGTTTGAGGTAGCTAAAAATTCTCCCAGTGCTACGAAGCTGGATATTAATTTAAATATTCTTCAAACAGACAGCAAACTAGTAATAGAACTGGAATATAATACAGATTTATTTGATACTAAAACGATTCAGCGTTGGCTCGGAAATTACGTAACCTTGCTAGAAGGTGTTGTCACTAACCCAGAGCAACCCCTTGCAGAATTGCCTATATTGACACAAGCTCAACAGCATCAGTTGTTGGTGGAATGGAACAATACTCAAGTTGACTATCCTGGTGAGTATTGTATCCATGAGTTATTTGAGGCTCAAGTAGAGCGATCGCCTGATGCAATTGCTGTAGTCTTTGAAGATGAGCAGTTAACCTATCGAGAGCTAAATCACCGCGCAAATCAATTGGCGCATTATTTGCGATCGCTTGGAGTTAAACCAGAGGTATTGGTAGGGATTTGCGTGGAGCGATCGCTGGAAATGGCGATCGGACTATTAGGTATTCTAAAAGCTGGCGGCGCTTACTTACCATTAGAGCCAAACTGGCCTCAAGAGCGCTTAATTGATATCTTCAATAATTCTCATACCAATATTGTACTCACTCAAGAGCATCTCATCAAGATGCTTCCACTACAAACAACCAAAGTAGTTTGTTTAAATTCACATAATATTTCGCTGATTAAAAATAACCAGAAAAATCCTAATATTCAAGTTAAGGCTAACAACTTAGCTTATGTGATGTACACGTCTGGCTCTACCGGCAAACCTAAAGGGGTCAGCATCATACATCGTAATGTAGTCCGACTAGTTAAGGAAAATAACTATGCTTATTTGAATGCAGATCAAGTTTTTTTACAACTAGCTCCACTTGCTTTTGATGCCTCAATTTTTGAAATTTGGAGTAGTCTTCTTAATGGAGCTAAACTTGTCATTATGCCTTTGCAAAAGCCATCATTGCAAGAGTTAGGTCAAACAGTTAAACAACATCAAGTAACAATATTATGGTTAACTGCCAATTTATTTCATTTGATGGTAGACGAACAACTAGAAAATTTACAATCTGTGCGTCAACTCTTAGCAGGTGGCGATGTTTTATCTATTTATCATGTCAAAAAAGTACTTGCTAAACTTAAAGAATGTCAGTTAATTAATGGTTATGGCCCAACAGAAAATACCACATTTACTTGTTGTTATTCCCTGAACAAAAATAAAATTTTTGCAAGTTCCATACCCATTGGTCGCCCTATTGCTAATACACAAATATATATTCTTGATACTCATCTTCAACTAGTACCAATCGGAGTAGCTGGCGAATTATATACTAGCGGAGATGGTTTAGCTAGAGGTTATTTTAATAGTTCAGATTTGACAGCAGAAAAATTTATTCCCCATCCTTGGAGTAGCAAATCAGGTTCTCATCTTTATAAGACTGGAGACTTAGCACGCTACCTACCCGATGGTAACATTGAGTTTTTGGGACGCATCGATCATCAAGTAAAAATTCGCGGCTTCCGTATTGAATTAGGGGAAGTTGAAGCAGCAATTAATCAGCATTTAGAGGTAAAAGAAGTTAAAGTTATAGTTATAGAAGATATACCAGATAACAAACGTCTTGTAGCTTATATAGTTCCGAATTCAACAAATATTTCTACATTGGAATTACGCAATCTATTAAAAGTTAAGTTGCCAGATTACATGATACCATCTGCCTTTGTTGTCTTAGAAAAACTTCCTCTAACACTCAATGGTAAAATCGATCGGCGCGCTTTACCTAAACCCGATCCAATACAGCAGTTAGAAGAAAATATTTTCCCGGTTTTGACACCATTTCAAGAAATTCTTACTGGCATTTGGACAGAAATTTTAGGTATCAAACAAGTAGGGATTCACGACAACTTCTTTGAATTAGGCGGACATTCTTTATTAGCGACTCGTGTTATTTCTCAAATTCGCAAAGCTTTTAAAGTAGAATTACCTCTACGTTGTTTATTTGAATCACCAACAGTAGCAGAATTAGCTAAAGAAATTGAGAAAACTAAAAAAGCAGATTTAAAGGTCAAATTACCCAATATAGGGCATACTTCCAGAACAAGCAATATTCGCCTTTCATACGCTCAACAAAGGTTATGGTATCTCGACCAATTAAACCCTCATAATGCTGCATATAATATCTTTGATGCTGTGCGTATTATTGGTTCACTGGATATTCCCGCCTTAGAACAAAGTCTGAATGAAATTATTCACCGTCACGAAATTTTACGAACAAATTTCATTTTAGAAAATGGACAACCAATCCAAGTTATTGCCCCCTATCTTAATTTAGAATTGCTTGTTATAGACCTGAGTAAACTATTAGATGTTGAAAAATATCAAACAGTCCAAAATTTAGTTAATCAAGAAGCAGAAAATCCATTTAATTTAGATATAGATCGGCTATTAAGAGTTACACTTTTACGCCTATCTGAAACAGAATATGTGCTGCTTTTCACGATGCACCACATTATTGCTGATGGTTGGTCTATGGGAGTATTAATTAAAGAATTAGTAGCCCTGTATGAAGCATTTTCTCTTGATAAGCCATCTCCATTGCCAGAAATAGTGATTCAATACGCCGACTTTGCCATTTGGCAACATCAATTGTTACAGGAAGAAGTTTTAGAAAAACTGCTTACTTACTGGCAAAAACAACTTCAAAACTTACCAACTCTTAAATTAGTTACTGACTATCCTCGACCTATAAGACCAACTTATCAAGGTTTAGCACAACCTTTCATACTCTCTCTAACATTATCTCAACAAATTAAAATCCTGAGTAATCAACAAGGTGTAACTCTTTTCATGACGTTGCAAGCGGCTTTTGCAACCTTAATGCATTACTACAGTCAGCAAGATGACATTGTGATTGGTACAGATATTGCTAACCGCAGCCAAGGAGAAACTGAGGCGTTAATTGGATTTTTTGTTAATCAATTAGTATTACGTACCAAGTTTGATGGTAATCCCAGTTTTCAAGAAATGCTAGAGAGAGTTCGGGCAGTAACTTTAGATGCTTATGCACATCAAGATTTACCATTTGATAAACTTGTAGAGGCTATCAACCCACAGCGTAATTTACATATCACACCATTATTTCAAGTAAAATTAATTCTCCAAAATACTCCCACAACTGCTTTAAATATTTCGGGGTTAACTTTTCAGAGCTTGGAAACAGAAACCAAAACAGCCACCTTTGATTTACTCTTTGATATTAGAGATACAGAGCATGGCCTGATGGGATTACTGAAATATAGTACAGACTTGTTTGCAGCTAAAACTATTGCTCGTATGCTCGAACACTTTGAAACGATTTTGAGCCAGATTGTGAATGAGCCAACTATAAAAATCAATGAACTCAAAGAAATCTTAGCGCAGACAGACAAACAAGATAAACTTACTCAAGAAATAACTTATCAAAATTCTTTACAACAAAAATTGACCAATATTAGACGTAAATCTGTTAAGTAAAATATTTTAGTTAATTTGCAATATCTGAGTGACTGAACGAATATAGGATACAAGCAATGCTGACAAATCAAAATCAACAAAGTGGTTCATTAAAATTAGGCGATATCAGACGCAAAACCGTTAATGTTGGTGAGAATGAATTAATTAAAACAGAGTATCTTAACCACAGTCCTAACTTTCCTTTAGTTATCAAGCCAGCAGTTAAAGGAGTAGATTTACTCGCTTGGGCTAAAAGTAATCGAGATTTTTTACAATCCGAGTTATTAAAATACGCAGCGATTCTCTTTCGGGATTTCAAAGTTAATTCCATAGAAGAATTTGAGCAAATTATCGCAGCGATTTGTGGAGAAGCATTGGAATATCGCTATCGAGCATCACCACGAACTCAAGTAGGTGGGAGAATTTATACTTCAACTGACTACCCATCTGACCAAAGTATTTTTCCTCACAATGAACACGCTTACTCGCCTACCTTTCCATTGAAAATCTTCTTTTTTTGTATGAGTCCAGCTGCGGAGGGAGGACAAACCCCAATAGGTAGCTCTCGAAAAGTTTTTGAGCGGATTGATCCTAATATACGCGATCGCTTCATCGAAAAGCAAGTTATGTATATGCGTAACTTTGGCGATGGATTTGGTCTTCCTTGGCAAACTGTATTTCAAACAACAGACAAAACTAAGGTAGAGGAGTATTGCCAAAGCAATGGAATTGAGGTTGAATGGAAAGCAAATAATCGCTTAAGAACTAGACAAGTTGGGCCAGCTATTCTCAAACATCCTCAAACAGGTGAAATGGTCTGGTTTAATCACGCAACTTTTTTCCACGTTTCTACACTAGAACCAACAATACGCGATTTGTTATTAACAACTTTGCCAGAAGAAGACCTCCCAACTAATACATATTATGGGGATGGTTCTACAATTGAGCCATCAGTATTAGCCGAATTACGAACTGCTTATCAACAGGAAATGGTCACTTTTTCTTGGCAGAAAGGAGATGTATTGATGTTAGATAATATGTTATCAATACACGCTCGTCAGCCATTTGTCCCTCCCAGAAAAATTTTAGTAGGGATGGCTGAACCTTATACACCAATACAGTTCAGTTAAGCAATTTTTTCCTTCTCTTTCTTTTCTCTGCGTCGCGCCAGTTGCTTCTCCCAAGGGGAGACGCTGCGCGAACAAGTCGGGGAACCCGCCCAACGCACTGGCTTCTCTGCGCCTCTGCGGTTCGTAAAAATGTTATAAGTAACACCAAGGTAGAAATATGCAAATAGAAAGTATCGAGGGATTTAGACTTTCACCTCAGCAAGAGCATTTATGGTTGCTACAAAAAATTGAGCGAAGTTCGGCTTATCGTAGCGATTGTGGAATTTTGATTGAAGGAAATATTGATATTCATAATTTAGAATTGGCCTTGCAAAATGTTGTCAATCGCTATGAGATTCTCCGCACCAGTTTTATTTGTCTACCTGGAATGACCATTCCAGTACAGGTAATTACAGATAGCAAGGTCATTTTAGAAAAAAAATCCGATATTAGTAATTTGAAACCTCAAGAACAAGAGGCGGAGATTGAGCTAATTTTTCAGAAAATTAAACAACAAAATTTTCAGTTTGAGCAAGGTTTAATTTTAAATACATACTTGGTAACTATTTCACCAAATATGTATATGTTATTTATCAGTTTACCTGCTCTGTGTGCAGATAGTTTAACCCTTAATTATTTAGTCCGAGAACTGGCTATTTCTTACTTAGGGAAATTGGATGAAGAATTATCTGAAGAACCACTCCAGTATGCAGACTTTTCAGAATGGCAAAATCAAATACTAGAAGCGGAAGAAACAAAAATAGGCAGAGAATATTGGCAACAGCAAAACCTATTTAGTATTGACACTTTCCAGCTTCCTTTTGAAAGTCATATCTCCGAACAACAGAAATTTCAACCACAATTAGTAAATTCAATTATTACTCAAGAATTGGTAGGTAATATCGAAATATTGGCTCAGAAGTATAATACTTCTGCATCTAATTTTTATCTAACTTGCTGGCTGGTTCTGCTTTGGCGACTGAGTGGACAATCTGAGATAATCCTTTCAAAAGAATTTAATGGCAGAAAATATGAGGAACTTAAAGGAGCATTGGGACTATTTACTAAATATTTACCACTTCATTGTCATTTAGAAGATAATTGGAAATTTAGTCAAATTTTACAGCAAGTGCATAAGTCTGTAGAATCTATCGACAAATGGCAAGAGTGTTTTACTTGGGAACAAATATCAGAAGGAGATAATAAATTAGATATTTTGCCTTTTTTGGCTGTGGGTTTTGATTTTACAGAAGAAGATACAAAGCATTATGCAGGTAATCTCTCATTTTCTCTTTCCAAGCTTAATACCTGTAGCGAACGTTTCAAAATTAAACTTTCTTGTAGACGCAAGAATGATTTTTTGGATACAGAATTTCATTATGACTCTAATCTCTTTTCTAGAGAGGATATTGCAGGTTTAGCAGAGCAATTTCACAAGTTAGTAGAAAGTGCAAATTGTAATCCAGAAAGTTCAATCAGTGAATTAAAAATTTTAAGCGATCGCACCCTGCACCAGCTTCTCTTCGAGTTCAATCAAACTAATGCAGATTATCCCCAAAATAAGTGCATTCACGAGTTATTTATAGAACAAGTAAAAGCGACACCAAATAATATTGCTGTGGCATTTAACAACCAGCAACTAACTTATACTGAACTAAATGCGCATGCAAATCAATTAGCTCATTATCTCCAATATTTGGGGGTAGGAGCAGAAATATTAGTGGGAATTTGTGTCGAGCGATCCTTAGAAATGCTTGTTGGTATTTTGGGTATTCTCAAAGCTGGTGGTGCTTATCTTCCCCTCGATCCGCACTATCCCCAAGAGCGTTTAAGGTTCATGCTAGAAGATACTCAAGTCTCTATATTATTGACTCAGCAGCATCTCTTACAAGGCTTACCCAAGCACGATGCACAGACAATTTGCTTAGATACAGATTGGGAAGCGATGGTACAGGAGAGTCAGGAAGAACCCATTTCAACAGCAACTCCTGAAAACTTAGCTTATATAATCTACACTTCTGGTTCTACAGGTAAGCCTAAAGGAGTTGCGATCGCACATCGTAACTTAGTTCACTCCACAACTGCACGCATTACCTACTATCAGGAACCTATCAGCAACTTCTTATTACTATCATCCTTTGCTTTTGATAGTTCTATTGCAGGTATTTTCTGGACACTTTGTTGTGGTGGAACTCTACATTTACCAGAAGAAGGTGTACAACGAGAAGTAGCTAAACTTGTAGAGTTAATTGATCAAAATGGTGTTTCCCATTTATTAAGTCTTCCTTCTCTATATGCTCTAATATTGCAACAAGCAAAACCAGAAGAGTTAAATTCCCTGCGTGCTGTTATAGTTGCAGGTGAATATTGTCCGCCAGAATTGGTACAACATCACTTTCAATTACAATCAGAACCATCTCTCTTTAACGAGTACGGGCCGACAGAAGCAACTGTTTGGAGTACTGTATACCATTGTCATTCTACAGAAATCGGAACACAAATATCCATTGGTTGTCCTATAGCCAATACAAAAATATATATATTAGACTCTCATTTACATCCGGTTCCTGTTGGCATTTCTGGCGAAATTTATATTAGTGGTGAAGGTTTAGCCAGAGGTTATTTAAATCAACCAACAATTACATCTGAGAAATTCATTCCTCACCCCTTTAGCCAAAAACCAGGAATGCGTCTGTATAAAACTGGAGATTTAGCGCGATATCTTAGTAATGGCGATATTGAGTTTTTAGGACGCATTGATAACCAGGTAAAAATTCGCGGCTTCCGTATAGAATTAGGCGAGATTGAAGCATTATTAAATCAACATTCGGGAGTGCAAGAAACAGTAGTTATCGCGCGTGAAGATATACCCGGAAACAAACGCTTAGTTGCTTATGTAGTTCCCCAGTTAAAATCAGCTACTACAGTTAATGAACTCCGCAAATTTGCGAAAGATAAACTACCAGAATTCATGCTTCCATCAACTTTCGTACTACTAAAAGAATTACCTCTAAGCCCCAATGGTAAAGTAAATAGAAAGGCGTTACCCGCACCAGAGCAAGTTAGATCGGATTTAATCGGAGAATTTGTTCCTCCTCGCACCCCTGTAGAGGAAATGCTAACTCAAATCTGGGCGGAAGTTTTAAAAGTTGAGAAAGTTGGTATTTATGACAATTTTTTTGAATTGGGTGGACATTCTTTATTAACTACTCAACTACTTGCAAAAGTGAAAGAAACTTTCAACTTAGATATATCTTTACGCAGTTTGTTAGAAAAACCTACAATAGGGGGTTTAGCGGAAAATATCGATCGAGTTTGTCAAGCAGAAGTTAATTATCCAACTTTAGATATCAAAACTGAAACTGTTTTAGATCGGGCAATTTATCCTCAAACTTTTGGTAAGTTTATTCCTAAACCAAAAGCTATTTTATTGACTGGAGCCACAGGCTTTTTAGGAGCTTTTTTGCTGGCTGAACTATTGCAAGAAACCAAAGCAGATATTTATTGCTTAGTACGTCATTCAAATTTTGAAAATAGCAATAAGAAGCTGCAAAATACTTTAGAATCTTATGGAATTTGGAACGAAATTTGGAATCCTAGAATTATTCCCATTCTCGGCGATTTATCAAAACCACTTTTGGGTTTGGAAACTGAAAAGTTTCAACAGTTAGCATCTACAATTGATGTCATTTACCACAATGGTGCTTGGGTACATCATATTTATCCCTACTCTATTCTGAAACCTGCAAACGTACTGGGTACACAAGAAATCCTCAGATTAGCTAGTCAAATTAAAACCAAACCAGTACATTTTATTTCTAGTTCCGGTGTTGTATCTTCAAAAGTTGACTCGGGAGTTAAATTAGTACGAGAACAAGATAGTCTGAATGAGAACAAATTTCCTCGCAATGGATATTCTCAAACTAAATGGGTAGCTGAAAAGTTAGTACAAGCTGCGGCTGAAAGAGGAATTCCTATCTCTATTTACAGACCATCACGTATATCTGGACATAGCCAAACAGGTGTTTTTAATAGTAATGACTTTCTGTACAAATTGATCATAGGTTGTGTACAATTAGGAAGTACGCCAGATATAGATATTAGAGAGAATATAGTTCCTGTAGATTATGTCAGCAAAGCAATAGTTCATTTATCGAAACAGGAAGAATCTCTCGGTAAAACTTTCCACTTAGTTCATCCCCAAACTCTCCACTCAAATATACTTATCGACCATATTCGCTCATGGGGTTATCCAATTGAGCAGATTTATTATGAGCAATGGCGAGAGAAATTACTCAATGTTACTCAAAGTTCATTAGAGCATCCTTTATATTCATTAGTACCATTTTTCCCCGCAAGACAAGCTCAAGAAGAAAGTTCCACTTCAGGATTTTTACAGCTTGATAACCAGAATGTTATCAATGGATTAGTCGATAGTTACATTACTTGTCCTTCACTAGATAATAAATTACTCAGCATTTATTTTTCTTATTTGATTAAGGAGAGTTATTTAGAACGTAAAATTTAAAGCTAAAGACTAATTAAATTAAAAGAACAAACTTTATGAATACACAACCAGTTACATTACTTCAAAGCTCAGACAATCTAACTAAATTGCTAGCTAAAACAGGACTTACTAAGCAGCAACAAGAGTACTTACAATATTTTATCAATAGCTACTGCGATCGCACAAAAATATCCAGGCAAATTTCTCAAAATTCTCGCCTAGTTTTATCTGATGATAAAAATTTAGGAGAGTTTAATTTACTCTTTAAAGAAATGTATTATCCCATTGTTGCTAATCGCTCTTTGGGTTCTAAAATATGGGATGTAGATGGGAATGAATATGTAGATGTAATGATGGGATTGGGAATTAATCTTTTTGGTCATAATCCATCTTTTGTTAAAGAAGCTTTAATTACTCAAATGAATAAAGGAATTCAAATTGGCCCCCAATCAGAACTTGTTGGTGAAGTGGCTGAGTTAATTTCTCAACTTACCGGGATGGAACGGGTTTGTTTTAGCAATACAGGTACAGAAGCTGTAATGACTGCTATCCGCATTGCTAGAGCGGTTACAGGACGTAATAAAATAGTTATATTTTCTGGTTCTTATCATGGTCATTTTGATGGTACTTTAGTTCAAGGTAATAATGCCGCAAATAATCAATCTGCAATCCCATTAGCACCAGGAGTATTACCAAATTTTGTTAATGATGTTTTGGTGTTAGATTATGCTAACCCTGAATCATTAGAAATTATCAAAACTCATCAACAAGAATTAGCAGCAGTTTTGGTAGTTCCTGTACAAACTAGTAGACCAGCTTTACAACCAAAAGAATTTCTGTACCAGTTACGGGAATTAACACAAGCAACTGAAATTGCTTTAATTTTTGATGAAATGGTTACAGGTTTTCGCATTCATTCTGGTGGCGCACAAGCATATTTTGGTGTACAAGCAGACATTGCTACCTACGGAAAAATTGCTGGTGGGGGAATACCCATTGGGGTAATTGCTGGAAAAAGTAAATATATGGATGCAATTGATGGTGGTATATGGAACTATGGTGATGATTCCTACCCTCAAACCAAAAAAACATTTTTTGCAGGTACTTTTTGTAAACATCCCTTAGCGATGACTGCTGCAAAAACAGTACTCAAATATCTGCAAAGTGAGGGTTTATCATTACATCATAATTTGAATGAACGTACAGCACAATTTGTTACTGATTTGAATAATTATTTTATAAATGAAAAACTACCGCTAAAAATGGCAAACTTTGGTTCGCTATTTGGTTCTGCATCTGTAGAACTTTCTCAGGCAAATTCTACTACTTCAGTAGCGATGAGTTTATTAAAATATCATCTACTTGATAAAGGGGTTCACCTTTTAGGTATTAGCGGTTATTTATCTACAGCCCATACAGATGAAGATATCAACTTTATTATTCAAGCTGTTAAGGATAGCCTAGAACAACTCAGGTCTGGAGGTTTTTTATCTCCGCGTCCTTCTGTTTAAAATTTTAGTTGAGTAATATAAATTAATCGGAGATAAAAATGAGTCAAACTACTTCAGAAGATACAACAATTTATAAAGTTGTAGTTAATCATGAAGAACAGTATTCGATTTGGTTTGTTGAGAGAACAAATCCCCTCGGTTGGACAGATACAGGAAAAAGTGGACTCAAATCAGAATGTCTGGAATACATTAAAGAAGTATGGACTGATATGAGGCCTTTAAGTTTGAGGAAACAAATGGAAGAGGCTGCTAATAAAAATCAGTAGTTGACCTATTAATAGTTATGATTCAATATAGCAATCCTATCTGATTTGTGAAAATTCTCGTTGTCCAGATCCCCGACCTCTCAAAGAAGTCGGGGATCTAACTTCAAATGCTTATCTTGATGTAGTTTCAGCCAAATGCTTACAATCCTCCAATTTTAGCACCGTGATGCCTTAATGGAGATTAGTTACAAAAATTAATAATTAGTAATTATTCCTTAACAACTATCTTAAATCTTTGAAGTATCTGCTTAACTGTCTTAACTGTCCGCTAATTCTTCAATTTTTGATTTAATTATCTGCTTAACTGTCTTAACTGTCCGCTAATTCTTCAATTTTTGATTTAACTATCTGCTTAACCGCTTTAATCTACGGATTGCTTTTTATTTACAACTATGAAAAATTATGAAAGTACCACGAGCCAGTGTTAAAAATTTATCTGCCAACATCGGAAATAAGTAATGACTTAAACAGCTTTTTCAAATGCCTTATCTTGCGTTATGAAAAACTTCAAATAAAACTTACATAGCTCGTTATTTAGATTAAGAGCATCTTGTATTATCGCTTTGAGACGAACCATCACAAGCAAACAAAATGTGAGGATTTAGCTGGATGGTGAGGATACTTGTGATCTGCAACGGTGCTTAGATCGACCACGAAATAAACACAGCAAGAAGACTCCAGAGGAGGTTTAGCGCAGATCATGCAACCCTTTGAACTGCCAGAATTTTACACGCCTTGGCCCGCACGGCTAAACCCAAACCTGGAAACGGCACGAGTTCATTCCAAAGCGTGGGCTTACGAGATGGGGATACTTGGCTCAGAAGAGGAAGCAGAAAGCTCGGTTATCTGGGATGAACACACGTTTGATTCCCACGACTACGCCTTACTTTGCTCCTATACGCATCCAGATGCACCAGCAGCAGAGCTTGACCTAGTAACCGACTGGTATGTTTGGGTGTTCTTCTTCGATGATCACTTTCTGGAAATCTATAAGCGCACCCAAGACATGGTTGGGGCAAAGGAGTACCTTGACCGACTGCCGGCGTTTATGCCAGTGCATCCCACTGATACTCCTTCAGTTCCCACCAATCCAGTAGAGCGCGGCTTGGCTGACCTGTGGTCTCGCACCGCCTTTACTAAATCTGTGGATTGGCGACTTCGGTTTTTCGAGAGTACCAAGAATCTCCTAGAAGAGTCTCTGTGGGAACTCGCTAATATCAATCAGGATCGGGTCGCCAACCCCATCGAATACATCGAAATGCGCCGCAAGGTTGGCGGCGCTCCCTGGTCTGCGGATCTCGTCGAACACGCCGTTTTTATAGAGATTCTGCCCGAAATCGCCTCGACTCGGCCAATGCGTATACTCAAAGACACCTTTGCCGATGGAGTGCATCTTCGCAACGATTTATTCTCCTACCAGAGAGAAGTGGAGGATGAAGGCGAGAACGCCAACTGCGTGCTGGTCTTGGAGCGCTTTTTAAATGTCAGTACTCAGGAGGCGGCTAACCTGACCAACGACATGCTAACCTCGCGGTTACAGCAGTTTGATAACACTGCCGTCACCGAGTTGCCCCCTCTTTTTGAGGAGTACGCACTAGACCCAGTGGCTCGTGTGAACGTTCTCCTTTACATCAAAGGGCTTCAGGACTGGCAGTCGGGCGGTCATGAGTGGCATATGCGATCGAGCCGTTACATGAACAAGGGAGGAGACAATTCTCAAACATCCACGCCACTTCTGGGGGGACCCACAGGGTTAGGCACATCGGCTGCGCGCATTGAATCGCTATATGCCGCCTTGGGTTTGGGAAGGTTCAAGAGCTTTACTCACGTTCCATATCAGGCTGTCGGGCCAGTAACACTGCCGAAGTTTTATATGCCCTTCACTACAAGCTTGAATCCTCATCTGGATGCTGCGCGGAAGCATTCTAAGGAATGGGCGCGAGAAATGGGAATGCTGGACTCAATACCTGGCATTCCTGGCGCTGTCATCTGGGATGATCACAAGTTTGATGTTGCCGATGTCGCCCTCTGCGGTGCATTGATCCATCCAAATGGGTCTGGTCACGAGCTGAACCTGAGCGCGTGCTGGCTTGTGTGGGGAACCTATGCCGATGATTTCTTCCCGGCGCTCTACGGGAATAACCGCGACATGGCTGGTGCGAAAGTGTTCAACGCCCGACTGTCGGCGTTCATGCCTCTCGACGACTCCACTCCAACCGCGCTTCCAACCAATCCAGTAGAACGCGGCTTGGCAGATATTTGGTCGCGCACAGCTGGCCCGATGTCCGCAAACGCCCGCTATCAATTCCGTCGGGCGATTCAGGACATGACTGAAAGTTGGTTGTGGGAACTGGCGAACCAGATCCAAAATCGGATTCCCGACCCGATAGATTATATTGAGATGCGCCGTAAAACCTTTGGCTCGGATCTGACCATGAGCCTGTCCCGACTGGCTCAGGGCGACGAGATCCCGTCGGAAATTTACCGCACCCGACCGATGCGATCGCTCGATAATTCCGCCGCCGATTTCGCCTGTTTTACCAACGATATCTTCTCCTACCAGAAAGAAATCGAATTCGAGGGCGAAATCCATAACTGCGTGCTGGTCGTTCAAAATTTCCTCGACTGCAACATACCACAGTCCGTTGAAGTTGTCAACAACCTGATGACCGCTCGGGCGCTCCAGTTTCAACACATCGTTGCCACTGAACTGCCAGCCCTTTTCGACGATTTCAATCTAGATGAAAGTACCCGCAAGAAACTGTTCGGATACGTCGAGAAACTACAGCAGTGGATGTGTGGTGTGCTGAAGTGGCATATAACGGTAGACCGCTACAAGGAATTTGAATTGCGTAATAATTCCCCAGCAGGGCGGCGGCTACTCAACGGTCCTACAGGGCTGGGTACTTCGGCTAGGCGTATTGGATCGGTGAGGGTTTAATACCAATTCGCAATTGAGAAATTTAATTCTCTCTATTTCTTTTCCCTCTGTGTTCTCTGCGTCTCTGTGGTTCGTTTATTTGGATAATTTATTTCTTGGAAGTCCCTTAGTTCAAGGTCAGTATGCGATCGCGTCAGATCGATTTTTTTAATAACTCAAAAGTGGAGGATTAAGTTGTGACATATTCTAACGATCCCAATTTGGAAGATCAGCAGCCCCAGTTAAGCTTGAGTACAGCAGCAGCGCGGAATTTGGCAACAACGGCCAAATCTGCACCGCAGACTCAGGAAATTACATCACGGTGGTTGTTGAAGTTGTTGCCGTGGGTGCAGACCAAAGGTGGTACTTATCGAGTCAACCGTCGGTTGAGCTATTCCGTGGGTGATGGGCGGGTGACTTTCACCAACACCGGAGCAACGGTACAGGTGATTCCCCTGGAACTTACTGAGTTGCCCTTGCTGCGAGGGTTTAACAACGTTGACGTGTTGACCGGGTTGGCAAACCAGTTTGTTCAGCAAGAGTATGCTCCAGATGATGTCATCGTTGAACTTGGTCAACCTGCCGATCGCGTCATTCTGATTGCTCGTGGTAAGGTCAACAAGATTGGTGTTGGTAAGTATGGCGAGCAGATCGTATTCGATGTGCTAGCTGACGGCGACCATTTCGGCGATGAAACTGTGGTACAGTCTGAGGATACTTGGCAGTATACCCTCAAGGCGATTACTAGAACTATAGTTTTGTCACTACCCCAAGCGGCGTTTGAAAGGGCGATCGCTCAGTCCGAGGCGTTGGGAACCCATGTTGAACAGTTCCGTACCCGTCTAAACCAGCCACAGACTGCCCAAGGTGAAGCCGCCATTGAGCTAACAGCCGCTCATCCCCAAGAGGCTGATTTGCCGGGAACCTTTGCCGATTACGAACTCACACCCAGAGAATATGAGTTGAGCATTGCTCAAACGGTGTTGCGAGTAAGTACGCGGGTAGCCGATCTGTACAATGAACCGTACAACCAGACAGAAGAACAACTGCGGTTGACTATCGAGGCATTGCGGGAACGTCAAGAACACGAGTTGCTGAACAACCGCGAATTTGGGTTGCTGCACAACGCCGACCTCAAACAGCGTATCTACAGTAGTAGTGGCGCACCCACCCCCGATGACTTGGACGAGCTGTTGGCGACAGTATGGAAGGAGCCGGGATTCTTCCTGGCTCACCCCCGGACGATCGCTGCTTTCGGTCGTGAGGCTAACCGCTTGGGTCTTTATCCACAAAGCGTGGATGTGAACGGCGTTCAGGTGACATCTTGGCGCGGCGTACCGATCTTTCCTTCTAATAAGATCCCCATCACCAATAACCGTACTAGTTCTGTCCTTTTAATCCGCACTGGTGTCGAAAAACAAGGGGTGATTGGCTTACATCAAACTGGTATCCCTGATGAATATCAACCCAGCTTGTCTGTTCGATTCATGGGTATCAGCGAAAAGGCGATCATTTCTTATCTAGTCACTGCCTATTATTCCGCAGCTGTCCTTACTCCTGACGCACTTGGCATTCTTGAAGATGTTGAAATTGGGCGATGAGTGGTTGAATTTTAGATTTTAAATTTTGGATTTTGGATTGAAAGATTCAAAATTCAAAATTTCAACACGTCTGTGATTTCTACTCCAATACGCTTGGGTTAAGGCTAAAACTCTTTGTTAAAGTCAATTTTTTTAACGAACCGCAAAGGACGCGAAGGAAGATAAGAAAGAGAAGAAAGATGCTTAACTGAACCGTATTGATTTACACTCACTCCGCAACAAGCTACGTGAAACAAATCTAAAATCTAAAATCCAAAATTGTTAACTAGAGGATGGGGTGATGACGGATTTTATTGAATCAAATTTAAATGTTGAGGGTGGACAACCTCAACTGAGTTTGAGTAAAGATGCTGCGCGTACTTTGTCCACGACGACCAAATCTGCACCGCAGACAAAGGAAATTACCTCGCGGTGGTTATTGAAGATGTTGCCGTGGGTGCAGACGAAGGGTGGGACTTATCGGCTGAACCGTCGGTTGATCTATACAGTGGGTGATGGGCGGTTGAGTTTTTCTAACACCGGAGCCGAGGTGCAGGTGATTCCCCAAGAACTTGGTGAGTTGCCCTTGCTGCGAGGGTTTGAAGATACCGAGGTGCTGAGGGCGTTGGCCAGCCGGTTTGTTCAGCAGGAGTTCGCACCTGATGATATCATCGTCCAGTCAGGTCAGCCAGCCAATCAGCTTTTCTTAATCGCACATGGCAAGGTGAACAAGATTGGTGTTGGCAAGTATGATGAGCAGCCTTTATTGGATATGCTAGCTGACGGTGATTATTTTGGCGATCGCATCTTGCTAGAATCAGACAGCAGTTGGAAGTTCACGATCAAGGCTGTAACCAGATGCACAGTATTGGCGCTACCACAACAGGCATTTCGGGAACTGCTCAACCAGTCCCAGGCTTTACAGGCTCAGGTTGAGCAGTTTCGGACTCGTGGCGAACAACCACAAAACAAGTACGGAGAAGCTGCGATCGCGTTGTCAACTAGTCATAGCACAGAGACGACGTTACCGGGAACATTTGTTGACTACGAACTCTCACCCCGCGAATATCAGTTAAGCATTGCTCAAACTATGTTGCGAGTAAGTACTCGCGTTGCGGATCTCTACAATCAACCGTACAACCAGACTGAGGAACAATTGCGGCTGACGATTGAGGCATTGCGGGAACGTCAAGAATACGAGTTGATCAACAACCGCGAATTTGGATTGTTGCACAACGCCGACCTCAAACAGCGCATCTACACCCGCAACGGTCCCCCCACTCCCGATGACCTGGATGAATTAGTCACCCGTCGGCGGAAGTCGAGGTTCTTCCTGGCTCATCCCCGGACTATTGCAGCCTTCGGTCGCCAGTGCAACCGTCGAGGTATCTATCCAGACACCATCGACATGGATGGGAGCAAAATAATCACGTGGCGCAATGTACCGATTCTTCCCTGTAACAAGATCCCGATTACCAAGAATCAGACCAGTTCTATCCTTGTACTCCGCACTGGTGAGAAAGATCAAGGCGTGATTGGCTTACATCAAACTGGTATCCCGGACGAATACCAACCCAGTTTGTCCGTCCGATTCATGGGTATCAGCGAAAAGGCGATTATCTCCTACCTCGTCACAGCCTACTACTCCGCAGCTGTCCTCGTCCCCGACGCACTCGGCATTCTGGAAGACGTGGAAATCGGTTTGTAACTTTTTTTGGGTGAAATATGAGTCAATTTTGGTAAACTTTCAGTTACCCTGAAACTCATAACTCACCACTCAGGACTAATGCAAGATAGGCAAGAACAAATTTCGCAAGTGGTAGTGACTGCTGGGCAGATGCGCGATATCGAAAAGCGGATCTTTGCAGAGGGAATGCCTGTAGTTGCTTTGATGGAAAAGGTGGCGGGATTAATTGCCCGTCGCATTCCAGAAATTTCTTCAAACACCCCTTTTTTAAGGGGATCTCGTGTGGGAATTCTTGTCGGCCCCGGTCATAATGGCGGCGATGCTTTAGTCGTAGCCCGTGAATTACACTTTCGCGGGTATGAGATTTGGATTTATTCTCCTTTTTCTAAACTTAAAGAATTAACTTCGCTGCACTTGCAATATGCTCAAAGTTTGGGCATTCCAATTTATCAAACAATTGAGCAACTGCCAGATTCTAATTTGTTAATTGATGGCTTGTTTGGGCTTGGTTTAGAAAGAAATCTGACCGATCCCATTGCCTCTGCAATTAATCAGCTAAATGAATTATCTGTACCGATTTATAGTATCGATTTACCTTCAGGTTTACACACCGATACAGGTGAAGTATTGGGAACTGCTATTCGCGCTACTCACACATTTTGCTTAGGTTTATGGAAACTCGCTTTCTTCCAAGATCAAGCGTTGGAATATCTTGGTAAAGCTGAGTTAATCGATTTTGATATTCCTTTAGCTGATGTAGAAGCTGTTCTCCAAGATGCACCTAAAATTAAACTTATTACACGAACAAAAGCACTTGCTACTTTACCTTTACCCCGTCCAGCAGTTACTCACAAATATAAGGAAGGACATTTACTGCTGATTTGCGGTTCGCGGCGCTATGCAGGTGGAGCAATTTTAACTGGTTTAGGTGCAAGGGCAAGTGGTGTGGGGATGCTTTCGATCGCAGTACCCGAATCCCTGAAATCTCTTTTGGTGTCACACTTGCCAGAAGCGCTAATTGTCGGTTGTCCAGAGACGGAAACTGGAGCGATCGCTCACCTAAATTTACCAGAAAAGACCGATCTGAGTTCCTTTAATGCGATCGCTTGTGGCCCCGGTTTAACACGAGATGCGACTCCCATTGTGCAAGAAGTAATTAAAAGCGATCGCCCTCTAATTCTCGATGCCGATGGTTTAAATATCTTGGCACAAATGGGAGCGATCGCCACATTAAAAAAACGCCAAACAGTAACCATACTCACACCCCACACTGGCGAATTTGAGCGATTGTTTCCTGATGTCGCCGATGCCAAACATGACAGAGTGAAAGCAGTACAAGAAGCTGCCGCGCAAAGTGAGGCGATAGTATTGTTGAAAGGGGCGAGAACTGCGATCGCAAACCCTCAAGGTGACGTTTGGATTGTTCCTGAAAGCACACCCGCCTTAGCCCGTGGCGGTAGCGGCGACGTGTTAACTGGGTTACTGGGCGGATTGTTAGCGCAAGCAACAACTAAACAGATTCCTGTAGAAGAGATAGTGGCAACTGCTGCATGGTGGCATTCACAAGCAGGTATATTAGCCGCCCAAGAGCGTACCGAATTGGGTGTAGATGCGTTTACATTGACACAATATTTGCTAAAAACTCTAACTTAGTCAAATTCCTTGTCTGGGAACGAGGAAACTCCAGCAAGCTGCTCGACACTTTTTCTAAAATCATTGCTACAGTGTGGATTCAGACAGCAAGCCAGACATATCTAATAGTCGTCCAGACCAAACACTAGATTTTTCTGCAACTTCAGTGCGTGTTTGATCATCAGACAAAATATTATCAAAAATTAATCTCCATCGTTCTAGTTGAACTTGAATATTAACTAGTTCTTCGGCATATTCCGGTTCAATTTCTCCTGCTGTCCATTCAATGAACCACAGAGTTTCATCTGTTACACTCTCAACAGCTTCTCTATAATCGGTGTTACAAAATGTTCTAAGCCTCGCTAAATTGGAAGCTATGTGTCCTAAGCGAGTTGATGTATTGTCACTTTGAAAACGCACTTGTTTTTTATCTAAATTCTGGTTTATATCCACCAATTAACTCCTGAGTGATTTTTTTAACTTGTTCACGAATTTCTGTTTCTTGAATAATCATCGAACGATTGTTCTGACTGGGACGAATGTTAATAATAGATTCATAAGCTATCGATTGGTCAAAGGGAGTCCAATCAGCACCCCAAATATCTCGCTGTCTACTACCATCTTCGAGCAATACTGCTTCACATTCAGAGTGTCTTTCTCCTCCTCCAGCCAGAATTTGTTTTTCAATGTCTACTGCAACTTTAATGTAAATTTTTAAAGTTTGCAGCATTTGCTCAACTTGTTCCAATGTCGCTCTTGTCTTGATAATCAGTACCAAAATTTCACCCCTACCTATAACAATCTTGGTAAATTTGCCAAATTGGGATGCTCCTTTCCCAGTCTTTGATCGAGAACGAGGAATTGGGATCAGGTGTTGACTAAATACCAACGCTGTAACGCCAACCGTTGAATTTCGCGCCAGGGAATATTATGTTTTCGGGCTAAGTCTGCACAATCTTCATATTCTGGCTGCACATTTGCAATAACTTTTTCTGGCGATCGCCCTTTCCATGCTATCTTGACACGCACCTTGCCATATTCCGTTTCCACTTGTTGAATTTCTCGTTGTAAAATGGCGCGTTGCTGAGTTGTTCGCCGAATGCCTAAAGTTGTAGTTTCGCGGAATATGACGGCTTCACAACTGAGTAAATTTTCTGGATGACAAATCACAGTTAGCAAAATTCCCGAACGCGACTTTTTCATACCGATCGCTTGGGTAAAAACATCCAGCGCACCAGCTGCAAATAACGCCTCAAACGTATAGCCGATCGCTTGTGGACTTAAATCATCAATTTGGGTTTCTAATACCGAGATGGTTTCCAAATTTGAGCTAGTTTCTTCAGAATCACTGAAATTTGACTGTAAACTTGCACTTTCACCCAACCAGAGGCGTAAAATATTGGGAATGGGTAAATTTATGCTTCCTGCTCCCAGTCCTATCTGCTTGATAGCGATCGCAGGTGGCGAACCAAAATCTCTTGCCAAAGTAGTGGCGATCGCGGCTCCTGTTGGTGTTACTAATTCTCTATCAATGCCATTACTATAAACTGGACAACCCCGCATTTCCCACAGCTTTAATACGGCTGGGACTGGTACTGCCATCTGACCATGTGCAGCCCGAACAGTACCGCCACCAGTCGGAAACGCCGAGCAGTAAAGTAGGGGAAATCCTTGCTCATTGCTCTCAATTCCCAACCAATCCAACCCCAGGCAAGTACCCACAATATCTACAATCGCATCTATAGCACCTACCTCATGAAAATGAACTTTTTCAGGAGAAATGCCATGCACCGCCCCTTCCGCCACCGCTAACTGCCGGAATACCGCCAAACTCCAAGCTTCTGCCCGTGATGGCAACTGAGCTTTGAGAATCATCTGCTCTATTTCTGGCAAGTGGCGAGTGCGATCGTGACTGTGTTCGCCATCGTGGTGATGATGGTGATGGCGATCGTCTACTAAATCCACATGGACTTTAGTCGCCTGCTGGCCATTACGTTGGACAAGTTCTGCCCTTAACTGATATCCCTGTTCAATACCCAACCCATTGAGTTTTTCAATTAAATACTCCACAGGAACACCCAAACTTACCAAAGCACCCAGGCACATATCACCAGAAATTCCTGTCGGACATTGAAGATAAGCGATTTTATTCATAATAAATTTGTCATTAGTCATTAGTCATTAGTCATTAGTCATTGGGCATTGGGCATGGGGCATTGGTTATTAATTCTTCTCCCTCATCTCCCTCATCTCCCTTGTCTCCCTTGTCTCCCTTGTCTCCCTTGTCTCCCCCATCTCCCCCCTCCCCACTCACCGAGTTATGGCAAAAATTTTCCCAGTTCATCCGGATAATCCTCAAACTCGCCGAATAGAGGAAATAAAGTCGGCGCTCTCTAGTGGCGCAGTCATGCTTTACCCTACTGATACAGTTTATGCGATCGGTTGTGATTTGAATGCTAAGTCGGCGGTAGAACGAGTGCGGCAAATTAAACAGCTAGCAAACGATAAACCATTGACATTTTTATGTCCCTCGCTTTCAGATGTGGCAACTTATGCCTTCGTAAGTGACACAGCCTATCGGATTATGAAACGCCTGATTCCAGGGCCATACACGTTTTTGCTCCCAGCTACAAAATTAGTACCGCGATTGGTGCAAAGCCCCAAGCGGAAAACTACTGGAATTAGAGTACCAAACCATACTGTGTGTTTGGAGTTGCTGGCAGCCTTGGGTAATCCGATTATTTCAACTTCAGCACATCTGCCACCAGATGAAGCTGATAATGGCATAGTTCGGATAGATCCAGAAATTGTTCAGTCGCGGGTAGAGTTATTTGATCGTTTGGACAAGTTGGTAGACATAATTGTAGACACTGGCGAGGAACCTACTTATGAAGTATCTACCATCTTGGATATGACTGGAGAGGAAGCAGCAATTATACGGAGGGGTTTAGGTTGGGAAGCAGCAGCAGCATGGGTATAAAAATTC
>NZ_JABXKI010000371.1 GCF_017115095.1 Nostoc sp. NMS4
CTTCTAGTTTGAGGAATTGCCAAATACTGCCCGTTGTGACTGCTCCGTAAATTGTTTTAATCTCACTTGCAGCTTGCTGATTAAAAATTTGAGCTGCTACCATTTCTGCTGCACACTGACCCAAACCCGCATTAATATTTTCTTTTTTAGCTTCTACAACTGTAATTACTGGTGCTGTCAAAATTAGAATTTCTGGAGATTTAGTAATAATAAAATCGCAAATACCGTTTAATCCTTTGCTATTATCGACAGTAAAATCTACCCCGGAAAATAAACCAATTTGTTCTCGTGATTGTCGGCGTAAATCCACTAAAATTGGAGCAATAATTAATTCGGAACGAGCTTTTTCACTATTACTACCTAAAGCAATCTCCAGGTTATAATTGAGTGTTTCTGCAAGTAAATTACTCGCTGTTAATTCAGGAACAGCAGCGAAAATATCGCGTTTTTCTAATGTGGTTAAACTAAACTCTTGTTTTGCTTTAGCTAAACTAAACTCACTGTAAGTCATAAAAGTATTATTTTACCTCTATTTTATTGACTGGAGCTTTTGATGGTATGCAATAATTGAGGTTTGATACTCTTAGAAGATGTTTGAAAAGTATTGGGCGAATAGAATTCGCTACTATACAAACTTTCGCCCACCTCCGTGGAAAGCATGAAAAATTAAAGTTTTTAACCCACGGAGGTGGGTTTTGTTTGTGTAGCCGCGACTTCCAGTCGCCAGGGCTGGCTTATCTTCTATTTAAACTGCGCGGGTCAAGTGCATCTCTCAGCCCATCACCGAGTAAGTTAAATGCCAACACTGTGAGGATAATCAGCACAGCCGGCGGCCAAATTAACCAAGGTTGCAATACCAAAATTGAAGCATTGGTAGCTAGAGAAAGCATATTTCCCCAAGAGGGGTCTGGTTGTTGAATACCTAAACCGATGAGACTCAATATCGCCTCTGCACCAATAAAACTGGGAATTGCAAGAGTCGCAGAGATAACTACATAACTAGCCGTTTGCGGTAAAACGTGGCGGACGATGATATAAATTGGGTTCCCACCCATTGCACGCGCAGCTTGAACAAATTCTCGCTCTTTAATTGATAGTACCTGTCCCCTAATCACCCGTGCTAAACCAGCCCAGCTAATAACCGAAGTAATCACTACAATTAACAAAAAGCGCTGGGTACTACTTAAACCTGCTGGTAAGACTGCGCCCAATGTTACCAAAAGATAAATACTAGGGAAAGTCATTAGCACTTCTGCCAAGCGCATAATGACGCTATCAGTCACACCGCCGAAATAGCCAGAAATTCCCCCGATGAGCAAACCGAGGGGATAGGTAATGATAATGCCAAAAATCCCGATAAACATACTGATGCGACCGCCATGTAGGAGGCGACTAAATTGGTCGCGGCCTTGGTCATCAGTGCCGAAAATATTGACTTTTGTGCCACTTGTTGCACCAAATAAATGCCAATTTAAGGGGATACCAGAAAAGATTGTGACTTCATCCCACTTTGGCGGTAGTGGCAAACTCATCTGCAACAATCGGTATTCTGGCCCGGCAACAAATAGACGCAAGGGTGAGGGCTTTGTCGAGTCTACAATGAGTTGGCGATCGCCTGTATCTAAATTCGTATCTCCCTGAGTCGTCGGATAAACATAAGGCCCGATAAACTGCCCTGACTGAGAAACCCAGTGTATCTTAGTTGGTGGCAGCAATGAACCATTTGGCTGTGAGCCATAAGGGTCATAAGGAGCTACGAAATCTGCTGCAATTACTCCTATATAGAAAATTAACAGCAAAATTGCCCCAAATTGTGCTAAAGGATTTTTCTTAAGTCGTCGCCACCAATCCATAGTAGTTAGGAGTTATAAGTTAGGAATTATGAGTTATTAAGCTTTCATTTTAATTCATAACTCATGATTAATAATTTTCAACTTGTACAGACGCGATAAATCGCGTCTCTCCCAACTCCTGTACAGACGCGATTAATCGCGTCTCTCCTAACTCTTAACTGCTAACTTCTCTAAATACCTCTGCTGTTCTTCCTGTTGTTTTTCATGTTCCACAACAAACACGTTTGAGTAGAGATTAGCGAGAATTTGTTTTCCCTGTTGTGTCAATGATAGGTAATGCAGTCCTTCTTGGATATAGGGAAATACGCCATTCCAGTAAAACTTAGCGTAGTTATTACGCAAATCGGCAGGGGTTTTATAGCCCAAAACTTTATTTACACCAGTTTCTTCAAATTCGTAAAATAAAGAAGTAATTTTCTTCAGGTAACGTGGGTCGCTTAGTTGACCAATCAAATCAGCAGCCCGGACTAATCCTGCAAAGCATTTTGTATCTTGATGATCTTCTGCTGCGGGCACTGGAAATCGAGTCAATTCAATATTACTCTTAATTGCCTCAGCATCTATTAACTTGTGACCTCCAAAACGCTCGTCAATAAACAGCTTGGCTCTATCAACATGATAGGGCGTTAGACTGGCATCAGAAGCGCCAGCAGCCACAGAAATCATTCTGCCATTTTTACCTGTGGAATATAAGTTTGCTGTTT
Source organism: Nostoc sp. NMS4 (assembly GCF_017115095.1). Classification (GTDB taxonomy): domain Bacteria; phylum Cyanobacteriota; class Cyanobacteriia; order Cyanobacteriales; family Nostocaceae; genus Nostoc. The sequence continues at coordinate 2,558 of NZ_JABXKI010000371.1, forward strand.
CTCGGTCCTGTCGGCAAACTCCCTTAACGTAGCCAATATCATGGCTGACTAAAGAAATAATACAATGCAACCAGTCTTCACTAGAAACACCACCTTCCCTGATGTGTTTACCACGTAAAATTTCTTGTCCCACCAGCGTGACTAGAACAGTGTGTTCAACATTATGATAAAGCGCGTCGCTATTGGCGATGTTTTCTAAAGCCATGTTACCAGCCCAGGCGATAATGTCCTGATAATCATTTTTAAAACAGCCATAAGTGCGACGGTAGCCGTCTCGAATTTCATTTACGAAGGCATCAATTAAAATTTCAGTGGCATTGAACATATCTGCTTACTCTGGTAAATACCAATTATTTATTGATTTGATT
>NZ_JABXKI010000012.1 GCF_017115095.1 Nostoc sp. NMS4
AAGGGAGACAAGGGAGACAAGGGAGACAAGGGGACAAGGAGATAAACAAAACTCACTAACTCTTAACTCCTAACTCAGCACTCAGCACTCATCACTCCTAACGCCCAATGCCCAAAAAAATGCTTTTAATCTATCGGTTAAGGGTAAATAATAGAGATATCTAAGTGGGATAAGACGAAAATCTATGGCACTAATTACCACTGGCAATGGTTTAATCCGCGATTTGGAAAAATTTGGCGCTCTTGGTGTGTATGTACCTCTGGAAGGGGGTTATGAAGGTCGATATCAGCGTCGATTACGGGCAGCTGGCTATACTACCCTCCACATTACCGCTAAAGGACTGGGTGACGTAGCTGCATATCTCACAAGAATTCATGGAGTCAGACCTCCTCATCTTGGGAAAAAAAGTACTGGTAGTGGTGCGGCTGTAGGTCAGGTGTACTATTTACCGCCAATTCTCAATTCTCATCTAGAACAGCTAGCGCCAAAGTCAAAGGGGCTGGTGTTGTGGATTATTGAAGGGCATATTCTTTCTAATGAGGAAGTTGAGTATTTAACGAATTTGCCTCAGTTAGAACCACGAGTGAAAGTAGTTATTGAGAGAGGTGGCGATCGCTCTTTCCGTTGGACTTCTCTAGAAAAAACTCTCTTAGCTAGTTAGTCCTTTGTCATTAGTCATTAGTCATTTGTTTATGACTAATGACTTAATTTAATCAGGAATGCTGATTAGCTGGTAAGTTTTTTCGTAAATCCACGCAACCGGATTAACACTGGCTTTGCCCAATTTCCACCGAGCAAATCGTGCAGCAGAATGTAAAAACAGGGGATGATAAATAGTGTCAGCATCGTTGCGATCGCCATCCCAAAGAAAACTACAATCCCTAAAGGCTGCAAAAACTCCGAACCTTCGCCAATGCCTAATGCCAAGGGAAACAGCCCCAAGATTGTGGTAACTGTAGTCATGATAATTGGGCGCAAGCGTTGAGGAGCAGCTTTCACGATCGCAATTTGGCGACTACAACCTTCTTCATCCCGAATTTGATTCGCTAGTTCTACCATCAGAATCCCTGCGTTAACTACAATTCCCACCAGCAGGACGACACCAACAATTACAGTTGCGCCAATTGCAGTTTGGGTAATGTAAAGTCCAAAAATTCCCCCAGCTAAGGCTAGTGGTACGGTGAACATAATTACCAATGGGTCGATTAGTGAGTTGTATTGCACCGCCATGACGACAAAGATTAAGAATGTCGCCAACGCCCCCAAAGTCTTTAAAGCATCCTGAAGTTGCTGATTAGTTTCTTGGGCAGAACTAGGTACAATTGAAACGCCATCAGGTAAGTCTACATCCTTGAGTACCTTATTGACTTCTGCGATCGCTTCACCAAGACTAGCTCCCTCACTGAGATTTCCTGCGACAATAAAAGCTTGGCGCTGATTGATTCGTTGCACCTCACCGGGCGCTTGACCTTCTTGAATGTTCGCCACATCAGAAAGCCGGATTAGTTGATTGTTTTCTGTAAATAGGGGTAATTGCTCTAACTGGGAAGGACGCTGAATCGCTGCTTTATTTAGCTGCACCCGCACATCAACTAAACGATTACCGCGTTGAATTTGCGTCGGCACTGAACCTTCAATTGCTGTTTGAACTGTTGCACCAATTTGTCCGGCGCTCAACCCTAAAGCTGAAACCCTTTCCCAGTCGGGGCGAATTTGGATTTCCGGTTGTCGGGGGTCGGCATCTGGGCGGAATGTCGCTAATTTTGCCCTTTCTTGTAACGCTTGCAGCACTTGCGCCCCTGCTTGCGTTAGTTTTTCTTCATTCTCACCTTGCAGAATTACGTCAACTTCTGACCCTTGCACTGGAGAATTACTCAAGATTAAACCCCGCACCTGACCAGGATTGAGGCGCAGCAGAATTCCTGCTAAGTTGAGTTTGTTAAATTCCTGAGTTACTTTTTTGACGAAGGCTTCGACATCTGTACCTGGTTTAAGATTGATGGTGCTACTGGCACGTAAGGGATTTTCTGTAGTACTGCTGCCAAATAAATTACCACCCACAGTTGTGAAAGCAGACTGGGTTTCTGGTTGTTTGAGCAAAATGTCATCGACAATTTGCATAACTTTTTGAGAAGTTGCTAAAGGTGTACCGGGTGGAAACTGCGCTCTCAAGTTAGCTTGACCAGTACTGATGCGGGGTAAAATTTCTTGGGGAATTTGACCAAACATGAAGAAACTGCTGCCGCCTAAAATTAGCAAAGCAGCAGTGACTACGAAAATCCGATAGCGTAAGACCTTGGTTAAGAAGTTACCGTATCCCCGCGTCGCATCTTCAAATCGGTGATTAAATTGTCTAAGCAGCCAAAATTCACTAATCCGACTAGACCAGCGAATTCCCAAAAGTCGAGAAGACAGCATTGGTACTACTGTGATGGCGACAACAAGGGAGGCTGCGACTGCGAAGCTAATTGTCAGAATCAGTTCATTAAATAACAGTGCAATAAAGCCGCCAATTAAGAGGAATGGCACTACAGAAACTAAGTTAGCACCTGTAGCCGCAACTAAAGCAGATTCTACTTCTTGGGAAGCTGCGATCGCACTATCAATAAAGAATTTAGAATTTCTCCCTGAATCCCCTTCTTCCCTCTCTTTCTGATTGGGAGTCATCCCTGTTTTTTCGGAAATATTTTCTAGGATCACAACCGATGTGTCAATTGCTTGACCGACTCCTAGTGTTAACCCTGCTAAACTGAACACATTTAAAGTCAAGCCGAATATTCTCATCAATGCGATCGCTGCCAGGGTACACAAAGGAATCGTTAAACTGATAATTAATGTTTGTCTGAACGATCCTAAAAATAACAACACTGCTGCTGCTGCTAACAATGCCCCAGAAATCCCCGAAAAGA
>NZ_JABXKI010000099.1 GCF_017115095.1 Nostoc sp. NMS4
CTAGAATGGATTGCCAAAAAGAAAAATAAGCTTGTTGTATTTATTGATAGATGGTATCCCAGCAGTAAAACTTGTTCTCATTGTGGACACGTTCTAGAAAGTTTGGATTGGTCTGTTAGAGAGTGGCGTTGCCCATCCTGTCAATCCGTGAATGGGAGAGACGAAAACGCCGCTAAAAACATTCAAGCAGTCGGGGCATCGACTGTTAGCTTAGGTGATGTCAGACAGTCTCAGACTGCAATTGCTGTTTGAAGCTAGAATCCCCGTGCGTTCACGCCGGGGAGTATGTCAAGTAATTGATGATTTTTTTAATAACACAACGATGGCTACAATCTAGAAAAACAAAATCCAAGAGTGTGGCAGATGCTCAGGCGGATATCGCAGTCGCTTAAAAGGTTTTTAAAGCGCCTCATTGCAAGTAAACAGAATAGTTCTCTCAAGGGTGCGAGAGGACGTAATCTGGTGGGTGTACTACCAGAACTAACCAATGCCGATCTGGAACAATTGTTTATCCAATTGTTAGAAGGCGTGCATCAAGCACGAGGACGACAGTGGGCATTGAGGTATCTGCAACGGATCGAAAATCGCGTTCCGGCTGAACGCTGGATAGACTGGTTGGTGATGTTTGGTGAAAGCTTGCTAGCTTCACCTACACCAAATCCTCTTTTAGCCACACAGATGGTGCAATTAGGGGAACTTGGTGTTGGCAGAATTGGAGAAGTTGCTTATGACATTGGCATTCGGCTAATGCAAAACTTACCTACAGAAATACAAGAGTATCAGGACAATCAGGCACAAGATGATCAAGATGATGTAGAGAATACTCCTGGGCAAGAACTGATCCGCGATTTAGGCGAGCAGTTATGGGAGTATGATCAGCCAGATGTGGTAGAAACTACTCCTGGGCAAGAACTGATCCGCGATTTGGGCGAGCAGTTATGGGAGTATGATGAGCCAGATGTGGTAGAAACTACAACCGATGAAGAAATTCTCCCAACTTCCCCCGGACAAGAGCTAATCCGTAGCTTTGGCGAACAATTATGGGAATATGATGTGCCAGATGTTGAACCAATAACGTCAGCACCCCAAAATGCCTCTTTTGAGGAAATATCGCCCGAAAACTTAGAGGAACTGGTATGGGAATATGAAAGAGAAGACCCGCAAACCACAATACCAGAAAATATCCCTCTCCCCGCCGCCGAAGATTCAATCACCTTGTTAACCCAACTGAGGTTCGAGGATGGAAAAGTTGTTCAAATTACAACACCAGCAAATCTCCTTTCCACTAGACAAAAAACTGAATTAGCAACGTCTTCCTTGGTGGAAACCTGGGATAACACTTTGACGAACTTAGAGCCGAATGTGGCTAATACTTTAGATGAGTTGTGGGTAAGATTGGATCAAAGTACCAATTTAGTCCAGCAACTTGCTTCTGATTTGGCAGTTCAAAGCAGTAATTCCCCTGGTATTATTGAGCGACATAGCGATCATCCGATTACCCACGCTCAAGGGTGGTTTTACCAAGGTCTTCAGCAAGCGAAAACAGGTGACTTGTTGGGGGCGATCGCATCTTATGGCCAAGCTATTGAAATGCAACCCGAATTCTCAGAATATTGGTTTAATCGAGGCTTAACGCTGTTCCATTTAGAACGTTTTGAAGAAGCGATCGCATCCTATGAAACAGCCATAGAACTAAAACCCGACTTCTACAAAGCCTGGTACAACCGGGGTGGAACTCTGGGAGAATTAGGATACTTTGAAGAAGCGATCGCTTCTTTTGACAAAGCTATAGAAATCAAGCCAGACTATCAAGAAGCGTGGTCTAGCAAGGGTCTGGCACTGCTGAAATTAGGTTGGCTACCAGAAGCCATTGCTAGTTATGACCAAGCCCTGCAACTCGAACCAGAAGACCAGGAAAACTGGTATCACCGAGGTATCGCCCTAGCCGTCAGCGAACAATTTGCCGAGGCGATTATATCTTATGACAGAGCTATAGAAATTAACCCAGAGTACCACGAAGTTTGGATAGATCGGGGTGTCGTGCTGTTTAATTTGGGAAGATGGTCAGAAGCGATCGCCTCCTGGGATAAAGCCCTTTCAGTTCAAGCTGATTTCTACTTAGCTTGGTACAACCGGGGTATAGCATTAGACAACTTAGGACGTAGACAAGAAGCGATCGCCTCCTATCGACAAGCGATCGCCATTAAACCCGACTTCCACTTAGCTTGGTATAATCAGGCAGTAGCACTGTTTTATTTAGAACAATTTGCCGAAGCGATCGCCTGTTATGACAACGCTTTGCAAATCAAACAAGACTATTGGGAAGCTTGGATTGGTCGGGGAACTGCGATCGGTAATTTAGTAGATTCTGACAGGATCGCAGCCACAAATCCCGCCTTACAACAGGGCGGCTACGAAGGAAAATTAGCCAGCTACGAGGAAGGGTTAAGGCATCTACGGACAGATACCCATCCAGAAGGTTGGGGGAGATTGCATTTTGCGATCGCTAATACTTACTATGAGCAAGGTAAAAAACATACCAATACCCGCGATTATTGGCGGAAAGCTGCATCTGAATACCATCAGGCGCTATTAACCCTGACATTAGAATATTTTCCTCAGTTGCATTTAGAGGTTTTACAATCTCTAAGCAAAGTGTTGATGGGTTTAGGACAAACCACACAAGTTCAAGAATTGCTGCAACGTGGGACAGATTTATTGCGACAATTACTGAGTGAAGAAACTCGCTCAGATGAAAGTAAAAAACAGCTAGCTTTAAAATTTGCCGGCTTCGATCAATTGGCAGTTGATTTAGCTGTGGAGTCTGGTGATTTAGTTGAAGCTTGGGAAATTGCCGAACAAGGTAAAAATACTTGTTTAAACTGGCTGCTTTCTGGCTGGAATAATAATATTTACTCGCCTTATTATGGCGCAATTCAACAACTATTCAATCCGACAACAGCAATTATTTACTGGCATATTAGTCCAGTTGCCCTACATACTTTCATTCTCAAAGACCAAGCGCCATCACCGATTCTTCTGTTTACACCCATGCAAGATACTGGGGTAATACCTTTAGGAGAAGATGCTATCCGTCTCAATGAATTACCTCTACCCGAAGCAGTGCAACGCCTAATTGAATTTGAAATTTGGTTAGAAGATTGGCATCAAAAATACCAAGAATATCGCAACATAGCCCAAGATAAAGAAAGTAAAAGTCAGCATTCTTGGCGAGTTGAGATGGAAGAGAAGCTGTTGCAACTCTATGAAATCCTGAATATTTCCACAATCGCCCAGGAACTCGAAGGTATCACCCAACTGGTCTTAATTCCTCACCGTGATTTGTACAGATTGCCCATCCATACCCTTTTCCATCTCTCTTCGCCATCGCCAGAAGAGTTACCCAATGTAGAATCAAATTTCACCGTTACCTATCTACCTAGCGCCCAAATAGGTTTATCAATCAGAACTGAGGATATTTGGCAGTGGCAAAATAAGTTCTTGCTCAGTGTTGAACATCCTGAAAGTACAGATTATCCTCCACTTAAATTTGCCAAATTGGAATCTGAAATTGTTAGTCAGATGTTTAATAATATCCAACGAATTTCGGGAGCAGAAGCTACAAAAAATATTGTCGTCAATGCCTTATCTGAGAATTATAACATCTTGCATTTTACGGGTCATGCCACTAATAATTTAGCTGAACCTAAAAAATCCGAATTAGCATTAGCAGGTGAAGACAGACTTACTCTAGATGAAATCTGCCAACAAAATCTAGATAGTTACAACCTTATTACCCTTTCTGCCTGTGAAAATTTAATTACTAGCAACCACACTATCAGCAGCGAATATGTGAGTTTAGTCAGTGGTTTTGTAACTCAGGGCGTACCTCATGTAGTTAGTACTCTCTGGAGTGTAGAATCTTCGGCTAGTGCTTTGGTAACAATCGAGTTTTACCGACGATTACAGCCGAATAAATCAGCAGTTACGGCCTTAGCTGAAGCAACCCGATGGCTGAAAGAACTAACTGCTGGAGAACTGACAAAATGGTATGAAGATATTTTGAATAATCTACATCCAGAGGAAGTAAGAATTCAAACTTATTTAGCGACCCAACTATATAGAAATAGTAAAATGCCATCAGATAAAAATCTTTATAATCACCCTTATTACTGGGCAGCATTCACGATTATGGGTAAACCTAATTAAAATAATTCGTAATTCGTAAGGAAGCGGGTATTGACAGTTACAAACTTTGCCACTGGCGCACACCAAGAAAAACCTGTCCTCTGGGTTGATGGCAACATCCACGCCACTGAACTAGTACCATCAAGTGTTTGTCTATACCTCTTGCAAACATTAGACCTCTTGCAAAAATCCTTGAATCACCCCTCCCCAACCCTCCCCTTGTAAAGGGGAGGGCGCAAGATTTCAAGTTTCCCCCCTTTATAAGGGGGGATTAAGGGGGGTAATTTGACTTATGTAACAGGTCTGGTCTATTAGTTACAGCTTACGGTACTTACGTCGAGCTACTTGTAGCTTTGTCTAAACCTATAATTACCGTTTGCCTGATTACACTTCCAAAAACCCTAGTTTATCTTTGGGTTCATTTTCATAAAATTGTCTTTTGGAAAAAAAATAATTCTTAGCCAAAAACTTGGCGCAATCATGCTCGAAATTTTTGATTGCGATCGCTAACTTCCAGTCTAGTATTTGAAAATTTACCATCAATGACAACTATCTAAAGAGTGAAAGTTTTTCTTCAAAATCCAGCCCTGAGTTAGTTGTATAATTTCAATCAAAGATTAATAATACATCATATCGCCAAGACACATTTTATTCTTAATTCTTGCTAAAGATCATGATACATTAAGTTTGACGGCATGAACCCTCTTCGGCAATTATAAAGAGATGGCTATTAAAAGCCAATTATTTTACTGCTTGACTGCAATTTTAGTACTGATAAAATCGCCTACTTGCATTAATTATCTTTATTGTTGCAACAGAAGAGATTACCACAGTATACCTGCTTCTCTTGAAGTACGATCTGCGGTTCTTTAAAAAACAAATAAGAATCCCATACTATATGTGGTCAACATTTGGATAAATGTTATGAGATATCAGAGCAGCTACTCATAATGTCCCACATTTGAACTTTCCAGAGTTAACGGGTTTCACTTCTGGTTTCCATATCAAGGCAACCAAATAATCATCTGGATATCTATATTCAATTAACCTTACATCCAGTATTTTCCAATAGTCAACCCAAGAAATTGAAAAGAGGATATTTCCATGTCTAGTTTGTCTCGTTGGTCATCTACAAAGGTTGCTTTGCTAGTTCTGGGAATGACTGCTGCTACAATAACTCCCATCGTAATTTCTGCCCCAGCTTTATCTCAAACTCCTGTTCCATCTGCGACACCATCACCTGAGACACCAGCACCTGAGACACCAGCACCTGCGACACCATCGCCGACTTCAACATTTAACTTGTCTGATGTTTCCTCAGATTATTGGGCGCGTCCCTTCATTCAAGCCCTAGCTGAGAATAACGTGATTAGTGGCTTTCCTGATGGCACTTATAGACCAAATCAGCCTGTTACGCGTGCTGAATTTGCTGCTTTGATTCAAAAAGCTTTCAGTAACCAAAACCGAGTCCGGCAATTAAGTGCAGGTGGATTTAGTGATGTTCCTGCTAACTACTGGGCAGCTGCTGCAATTCAAAACGCCTACGAAACTGGATTTTTGGCTGGCTATCCTGGGAACGTATTTAAACCAAATCAAGAAATTCCCAGAGTGCAGGGGATCGTTGCTTTAAGTAGTGGTTTAGCTTTAACTGGTGGCGATACAAGTACTCTCACTACATTTTACAACGATGCATCAGCTATCCCACAATATGCTGTTGGCAGTGTAGCAGCAGCGACAGTAAGTAATCTTGTTGTCAACTACCCAGATGTAAAACAACTCAATCCGCAACAGTCTTTGACTCGTGCTGAAGCAGCAGCACTTTTATATCAAGCTTTAGTTAAACAGGGACGGGTACAACCCATTGCTAGCAATCTTCCAGCTAGTCAATATGTTGTAGCTGGAACTCCTGCAAGTACTGATATTGTTGCTCTGGCTGCATCCAGTAGTTCTTTTACAACTCTGACTTCTTTATTAAAGACAGCCGGTCTAGCAGATACTCTTCAACAGGCAGGCCCTTATACAGTCTTCGCTCCCACCAATGATGCATTTGCTGCTTTACCTGCTGCTACCTTACAACAGTTAGAGCAACCAGAGAACAGAGAAGCGTTAGTTAAGATTTTGAGATATCATGTCGTTCCCGGTGCGGTAACTGCTAGTCAACTCTCGGCAGGAAAATTGACAACCGATGAAGGAAAAACTGTAAATATTAAAATCGATTCCGCAAACAGTCAAGTCTCGGTAAATGATGCCAGAGTTCTCCAAGCGGATGTGAAAGCTAGCAATGGTATTATCCATGCAATTAACCAAGTCTTGATTCCGCCTGATGTTAACATCAGTAAGTTAAATCAGCCGCCAACAGGAAGTAATGGTACAACACCTGATGTTAAAGTAGGTAGAAGTACTCGTGGTGGCAGAAGCTATATCGGAGTTGGTGGTAACATTGGTTTGAGCGGCAACGATACAGCTCTGAGTGATGGTAACTTTACAGTGATCAGTAAACTTGGTCTGACAAACTATCTCTCAGTACGACCATCGGTGATTTTCGGGGACGATACAATATTTCTAGTTCCTGTGACTTTAGATTTTTCTCCCCGCAAAGCAGGTTCAGTAGGTGAGAAAACCTATAGTATATCTCCTTATATTGGTGCTGGTGTAGCAATTGAAGCTAATGCTAATACTGATATTGGATTGCTGCTAACAGGTGGTGTAGATGTTCCTCTCGGTTCTAAAATTACGCTTACCGGTGGTGTAAATGCTGCTTTTCTAGATGACACTGATGTAGGACTACAATTAGGAGTTGGCTATAACTTCTAAGGAATGAGAATTAAATAACATACAATTTATATCCCTGGTTTACCTCACCCTCAATCCCTCTCCTTATAAAGGAGAGGGAAGCTAGAGACAGGATAAAGTTTTGCATCTTATTTAATCCATGTTCCTAAGTAAAATCCTAGTTAGTAGTGAGCGATTCATGACTCAAAGCAAGGATTATTAGGACTAAAGTCCTAACTACAAAAATTGATTTACGTCTAGCTACTTGGAAGTAGAAGACGTGGTAGGGGCGTACAGTTAGCTGTGCGCCCTTGCTGTATTAAGGTCGCTTGATTGCTAAAGTAAGTCCATCGGCGATGGGGACAAGGGAGAGGGTAATGCGTTCGTCATGATGTAACTTTTCGTTCAGCGCCCGGATTGCTTGGGTGGTTTCATGTTGATTTTGCTCGTCGGCTACTTGTCCAGACCATAAAACATTATCGATCGCAATCAATCCACCTGGACGCACTAATTGCAGCGATCGCTCATAATATCCATCATAATTTTCTTTATCAGCATCAATAAAGGCAAAATCAAAAGTCTCAGCTTGCCCAGTTGCTAAGAGGCTATCTAAAGTTTCTAAAGCTGGTGCTAATCGGAGATCGATTTTATCAGCAACCCCGGCTTCTTGCCAATACCGTCTTGCGATCGCAGTAAATTCTTCACTCACATCACAAGCAATAATCTTACCATCAGCCGGTAGAGTCAAAGCTACAGAAAGCGAGCTATAACCCGTAAACACTCCAACTTCTAGGGTTTTCTTCGCTCCAATTAACTGTACCAGAAAGCTCATAAACTGCCCTTGTTCTGGTGAAATCTGCATTCTACTCCGGGGATGATTGGCGGTTTCTTGGCGCAACTTCCCCAGAATCTCTGGTTCCCTTAGCGAAACGGATAAAAGATAATTGTAGAGTTGGTTATCAAGACCTATAGACTGTTTTGGCATGATAGATCAGAGAATTGAGAGAAACTACAGTTATACTATCGCTGATAAGTGGAATCTCAGGAATAACATGGTGCGGTTAGTTTTGACAGCAATATTACTGGTGCTAGTAACTGCTTGTGGTAGTATTGGACTGCTACCGACTAGCGATTTAGTGCAAAAAGCGATCGCACTTGGGCTAGAACAAACTCAACAAAAACTTAGCCAGCAGTTGGATTTAGATTTTCAAGGATTTGAAATCAAGCGGTTATCAATTACCCAGGAACAACCCCTGACGATTGAAAATTTACCAGCTTTCCACGTTCGGGGAACCTACGACTTGATTGTTAAGCTACCAAAGCGACGCTTGACGCAACCACAAAAACCCTTTGATGTTTATCTACAAATTCAGCAAGAAGGTAAAACTTGGCGATCGCTAATTCCAGAAAAAGGCAGTAAAGATACTCAATCAATTTGGCGTAGCTATCTCATCCAATAGCTGGTATGTGCAACTATAAAAACCAGTGAGTATCCACTTTAAAAGCGTAAGAATTCAGCACCCAGGAGTCAGAAGTCAGAATTTAAAAGGAATCCAGTATGATTGCTAGATGAATATATCAAATATTCTCCTGATTCTTTAACTATTCTGACTCCTGAATTCTTACTTAAAAGCTATAGATTGCAGGTAAAAAAAGTACAAAAATTATGATAAGTAAAATTATTCAGTAACAAATAGATTACTACCGAAATAGAGCTACTGAGTATGATGAATGGTTCTATAGAATAGGACGTTATGATCGTGGTGAAAAACTGAACCAACAATGGTTTAAGGAAGTAGATATTGTCAGTAAATCTTTAGATAAAGTGGGATTAGTCGAATCTGTTTTAGAATTAGCTAGTGGAACGGGAATATGGACACAAAAGCTTTTAAATATTGGTGAGAAAATTATAGCGATTGATGCTTCGGAAGAAATGATTACTATTAATAGAGCTAAATTAAATTCACCAAATATTGAATATCGCCAACTAGACTTATTTACATGGCAGCCGGAAACTGAATATAATTTAGTTTTCTTTGGTTTTTGGCTTTCTCATGTACCACCAAACTTACTCAATTCATTTTTGCAAAAGGTTTATCAATCTGTACGTTTGGGTGGGCAATTATTTATTATCGATTCTCGTTTTGAACCTACATCTACAGCGAAAAATCATCTGTTGGCAGATGATGGTAATATCTATAAACTTCGCAAATTAAATAATGAGCAGGAATTCACTATAGTCAAAGTTTTTTATCAGGCCGATGAATTGCAAGAACACCTAGAAAAAATTGGGTTTAAAGCCCAAGTCAATGTGACAGATAACTATTTTATCTATGCGAATTGCCAGAAAATTTAGAGTTTTACAGCATAAGCGGCTGCTTGTGGCTAAGAGGTTGTTTGATGTCTTGTTTTGCGCGTGTCCCGGCTGATCCCCTAATTGGCGTAGCTATCTTATCGAAAAGCTTGTATGTGCAAATAGAAAAACCATCACAATAATTTACGTATAACTGCTGGGTTACAGCCATAATCGAGGTGATAGTTTCACCGGAGACAGGGCAAAATGTATATTAACTTTTTCATCAGTTCTATTGCAGGAATTGTGGTTGTAGTGTTGGCAGCTTTTGGACTACTGCAATGGTTGCACATCCCTGCTGGTAACTTTCTTGATTGGGTAATTGGTGGTGCTAGTTTTTGGTGGCTGTTGGTAATTGTCACCGTACCGTGGAATGTGCATTTTCAAGCCAAAGAAGTCTTAGCAGAAGCAGCACAATCAACAGAGAAAGGCATTCCAGTCGATGAGAAACAAGTGAAGTATGTCACAGTGTTAGCCAAGCGATCGCTCTGGGTTGCCATTGCTTTACACTTATTCTCAGCCATTGGTCTTTATACTCTGGCTGCTACAGGTATTAGTACAGTTGGGTATATAAGTTCTGGTGCAGCTTTATTATTAACAATTCTGCGTCCCGCGATTCGCGCTTATGAGTATTTATATGCGCGGTTAGCGATGATTCGCCAAGAGTGGAAGTATCCGCGCGAAGATATTTTTGAACTGCGCGATCGCTTCTCGATATTGGAACAAAAAATCCAGTCATTAGAAGATCAACTCAACCCAGAACAACCCTATTCTTTATCCGCAACTCAACAACGCTTTGGTGAAGAAACCCGCCGAGATTTAGCTCGAATTGCGGCTAATTTAGAAGAATTACGAGCGACAAATCAAACAGAACATGAGCGTTTGGCGAGAGAAGCCAGAAATGCGATCGCGCAACTTTCCACTGATGGGCAATTTCTGGATCATGTCCGCGAAATTATTCGATTTTTTAAGACTGCTTAACTATTACTCTCATAGCGAAAAGACGCAAAGAATTTCTTTGCGTCTCTGGCGTGAGATTTATAAGTGGATATTCTCACCATTACACTTCTCCAACTACTTAAAATTGCTCCCGCCAGTACCAGCTTAAAAGTGTACCACCAGCTACCACCTTAACTAGTTCCAGTAGCCAATAACTACCATGTAGTAAATTCATTGTCGATGGAATAGCAGCCGCAGCTTCAAATAGGTTGAGTTGAACTCCTATAGCGCACATCTGCGGAGTTAATAAATAGGTGTCAAGCACAGCTATAGTTAACAGCAGCACAGATAAAACAATGCTGCCAATACTCCAGTGATATCGGGTTTTGCTCAAAGCTAGTGCGCCAGTTAAGACTACAGCAGCTGATAATAATTCCATCCGATTGAAGTTCCAAAAAATCGTATATCCTGCTGTTGTAAAACCAGCTTGGCTCATCATCCCAGAAAGATAAAGGCTAGGCATAATTACCCAGTCTAAAACTAGACTAGCACTGAGCCAAAAGCCCAAGGTCAATACGATCGCGGTTTGCCAAATTGGTCGTTTGAATTCAAGGTTAGAAATAGCAGTCATAAAATAATTGCGTGTGTTGTATTTCTTTAGTTTGTAACTTCATCAGCAGTTTGACAACTAATATCAATTAACCTTTACAAAGCGATCGCTCTTACATTCTGAAGTCAATACCAAGATTTTTTAACCTAAGTTAAGGAACATTAAGATTATTTAAAAAGCAAATTAAATAAGTTTTGTCTGTTAGAAATACTCAATTTTTTAGATCGTAAAATAAATAAGCGATCGCACTTACAAATTCTCCCCTTTGACAGCTATCTAGCATAATAGTAACGTTGTCTGTTTTAACGCAGATATGATGTCTTAGACTACGCCACTTGCGATCGGATTGCGATCTATGAGAATTAGTCGCCATCTTATAACCGTGAACCATTACTCAGAACTCAGCACTCAGCCATAGCTACTGCTTCAAATATCTTATTGTATAAAATATCTATCTTGAGACATATTTTTTTGCAGATATCTGGTTATCCACCACACTTCGCATGGTGGATTGACTTAAATATATTTACAGATGTTATGATTTGTACTAATGTAATGTTATGTTATGATTTGTGTTGTACTTTTCAGTTATCAACTAGCAAACTACTTGCTGGTTTAGGCTGGAAAGGCTTAATTTAGGACTAATAAGGCAATTCCAGCAAACTTAGAAACCTTTAACAGACATAACCGTTCCTTAAAAAGGTTAAATTTTTGTTACAAATAATTCAGATATATTTAAATTCTGAGTTTTCAGGAGTTGCTGAAGTAGGTATGTTAGATACTGATCGCTAAATTGACTTAAACAATAGATTTTCTACTGAGGTTCGGAATAGAATGCAGTGAATCAATTTTGGATTTTGGATTTATTCTCGTGTTTAAATTCGCTTGCTCTGAGACCAGTTTAGATTTTAAATTTTGAATCTTCAATCCAAAATCTAAAATTTGGTGAGTGATCTTCGTTTTTAGCCATTTTATGGTTTTAAACTAATGCAAAAAAACAGCAAGATGAGAATTAATCATGCCTGTAATATCAAATGTCAGCCTGGAGATAGACAATAATAGACAATATGAGTAGTTTACTAAGATATGAGTTTTGCAAAGTCTAAGACTCGGAAAGTTCCTAGAGACAAACATATTGGAGTTAGTATAAATTCAGCGAAACTTCCTAAAAGTCCACTGTTATTCTAAAGCAAATAGAATGTAGCGAATTTAGTAATATAAGGCTTGAGACTAATGCTAAGAAACAGCGAACTAACAATTAATCAGGGTTCTAATCTCAAGTTGAAGCTTGGGGATCAACGATACAATCAGTTATCTAGGCTAGAATTTTTACGGAATCGCACAGTTGGAAAGCCACTAGATTTAAACATAGTGGAATAAATCTGAATTTCAGATTAATTTCCCAAATTTTAAGTCAACAATCCACAGAATAAGCAGGGAAGTATTATCCCAATATATTGCTAGTGGGACTAATTGGCTTGTTTGAGGTTATGCCGAATTAAAGGTTAACCCATCTACAGAATTTACTCAAATGAATGGTGTTGTTTAAAAACATTGCCAGTCAGTAATCAGCGTTAGCTTTTGATTGAAAGCTGATTTCGTACTGTCTTTTATCTGAAAGGGTAAAAAGCATAGATGCTTGCTGGCATACATTAGGGTAAATCACAATTATTACCGAAATCTCACAACTTTTTAATTGGAATCAGGTCAACACAATGAATAAAGTTCAAGCATCATTTGAAGCTACAGAAGCTGCATTTCACGTGCAAGGTTACGAAAAAATCGATTTTAGTCTTGTCTATGTGAACGGTGCATTTGATATTGAAAACAGAGAAATTGCAGATAGCTACGCAAAATTTGGTCGCTGTCTGACTGTAATTGATGCCAATGTCCATGAACTTTATGGCGATCAGATCAGGTCATATTTTAGACACTATGACATTGAACTGACAGTATTTCCGATCATCATTACAGAGCCGGCTAAAACCCTGGCAACTTTTGAAAAAATTATTGACGCTTTTTCGGACTTCGGCTTAGTTCGTAAAGAACCGGTCTTAGTTGTCGGTGGTGGTCTAATTACTGATGTGGCTGGGTTTGCTTGTGCTTCTTACCGTCGCAAGAGTAACTACATTCGCATTCCTACCACGTTGATTGGTTTAATTGATGCAGGTGTAGCAATTAAGGTTGCAGTTAATCATCGTAAGGAAAAAAATCGCTTGGGAGCATATCATGCACCTTTGAAAGTGATCCTAGATTTCTCATTCTTGAAAACCTTGCCAACGTCTCAAGTTCGTAATGGGATGGCAGAGTTGGTGAAAATCGCTGTAGTGTCTAACTCGGAAGTCTTTGAGCTGCTATACGAATATGGCGAAGAACTGCTTTCTACTCACTTTGGACATGTGAATGGGACACCGGAAATTAAAGAGATAGCTCATAAAGTCAACTACGAAGCAATCAAAACCATGTTGGAGTTAGAGACACCTAACTTACATGAACTAGACCTCGATCGCGTCATCGCCTATGGCCACACTTGGAGTCCTACCCTAGAATTAGCACCTCAGATACCCCTATATCATGGTCATGCCGTCAATATAGATATGGCTTTGTCTGCAACCATTGCAGCACAACGCGGCTATATTCCCACAGGAGAGCGCGATCGCATCCTAGATTTGATGAGTCGTATCGGTTTATCACTCGATCATCCTCTACTAGATGGGGATTTGCTCTGGGATGCTACCCAGTCTATAAGCTTGACACGAGATGGTAAGCTACGTGCAGCTATGCCTTGTCCCATTGGTGAGTGCTTCTTTGCCAACGATCTAACTCGTGAAGAACTTGATACTGCCCTAGCTGAACACAAACGTCTTTGTGCTAAATACCCTCGTGGCGGCAAAGGTGTTGATGCATACATTGAAAGTCAAGAAGCCAAGCTAGTAGGGGTGTGATGATATGACGAGTGTTTTAGAACGAGAAACAGCTAGACCGATAACGCCACACAGTATCTTAGTAGCCCAGCTACAGCAAACCCTGAAATTAGCAGAAGAGAACAACATTCCCGTAGAGATATTAGATTCTTTGCGGCAGGGAGTTCAATTAGCGGCGGGTTTAGATCCCTACTTGGATGAATACACCACGCCCGAATCGAGCGCATTGACTACATTAGCGCA
The DNA here is from genome assembly GCF_017115095.1 of Nostoc sp. NMS4. Taxonomy (GTDB): domain Bacteria; phylum Cyanobacteriota; class Cyanobacteriia; order Cyanobacteriales; family Nostocaceae; genus Nostoc. Next base: position 14,030 of record NZ_JABXKI010000099.1, read on the forward strand.
AAAAACAAGTCAAGAAGACTGGAGCAAACGCTTCAGCGATGGTGAAACAGTGCGTCAACTAGAGCAGGAAATGCTCTCAGGACATCTGGAAGGACAGACATTGAAAATGTTTGTTCATATCACCAAAGCAAAGCGCATTCTAGAAGTAGGGATGTTCACAGGGTATTCAGCCTTAGCAATGGCAGAAGCATTACCAAGTGATGGGCAACTTATCGGTTGCGAAGTAGATCCCTACGTTGCTGAATTCGCTCAAACTTGCTTTAGTGAGTCTCCCCACGGCGACAAAATCGTTGTGGAAGTAGCACCTGCTTTAGAGACACTCCACAAGCTGGCTGCCAGAAAAGAAGTATTCGATCTGATCTTCATTGATGCAGATAAAAAAGAGTATGTAGAGTACTTCCAGACCATTTTGGATAATCACTTACTGACTCTCGACGGTTTAATTTGTGTGGATAACACTTTGTTGCAGGGACAAGTTTACCTACCACCTGAACAACGTACTATTAATGGTGAAGCGATCGCTCAATTCAACAGTATTGTCGCCGCCGATCCTCGTGTAGAGCAAGTTCTGTTACCCATCCGAGATGGTGTAACCCTAATTAGACGCGTGGTGTAACAAAGTTTGTAGAGACGTTGCAATACAACGTCTCTACAATAAACACAAAGGAAAGACTTATGACACAATCAATCTCCTTATCTCTGCCTCAATCTTCAACGTCATCAACAAGTCTTAGGGTAAAGGTAGTAGCTCTATTCAAGACTCTCGGTACTCTGATATTATTACTAATAGCCTTGCCGTTCAATGCTTTGATAGTATTGATATCTTTGCTGTGGGGCATTGTGAGTTCGCCGTTTACGAAAAAAGCTATCATAGCTGCTCATCCTCAGACTATCTTGGTAAGTGGAGCCAAGATGACCAAAGCATTGCAACTTGCTCGCTCCTTCCATGCCGCAGGACACAGAGTTATTTTGATTGAAGGTAAAAAATACTGGTTGTCTGGTCATAGATTCTCAAAAGCGGTAAGTCGTTTTTATACAGTTCCGGCTCCGCAATCAGATCCAGAAGGCTATATCCAGTCGCTAGTAAAAATCGTCAAACAAGAAAAGGTTGACGTTTATGTACCTGTATGCAGTCCTGTCGCTAGCTATTATGACTCTTTAGCAAAGCCTGTATTATCAGAATACTGCGAAGTTTTCCACTTTGATCCAGATATAACCAAAATGTTGGATGATAAATTTGCCTTTACCGATCGCGCGCGATCGCTTGGTTTATCTGTCCCCAAATCGTTTAAAATCACAGATCCTCAACAAGTTATCAATTTCGATTTTAGTCAAGAAACCCGCAAATATATTCTTAAAAGTATTGATTACGACTCCGTTCGCCGCTTAAATTTAACCAAACTTCCCTGCGACACTCCAGAAGAGACAGCAGCTTTTGTCAACAGTTTACCCATCAGTCCAGAAAAACCTTGGATTATGCAAGAGTTTGTTCCTGGTAAGGAATTATGCACACATAGTACGGTGCGCGATGGAGAATTAAGATTGCATTGCTGTTCAAACTCTTCTGCCTTTCAAATTAACTATGAAAACGTCGAAAATCCCCAAATCCGTCAATGGGTGCAACACTTCGTCAAGAGTTTGGCATTGACTGGACAAGTTTCTTTCGACTTTATCCAAGCTGAAGACAGTACAGTTTACGCCATTGAGTGCAATCCCCGTACTCATTCGGCAATTACAATGTTCTACAATCACCCCAGTGTTGCAGAGGCCTATCTTGGTAAAACTCCCCTCGCTGCACCTCTGGAACCCCTAGCAAGTAGCAAGCCCACTTACTTCATATATCACGAAATCTGGCGACTAACTGGTATCCGTTCCTGGAAACAATTGCAAACATCGATTAATACCCTAGTGCAAGGCACTGATGCTATTTACAATCTTGATGACCCCATACCATTTTTGACTTTGCATCATTGGCAGATTCCCTTACTTTTGCTGAAGAATCTCCAACAACTCAAAGGATGGGTAAAAATAGACTTTAATATTGGCAAACTGGTGGAATTAGATGGCGATTAAATAATTCGTAAATTAAATAAGAATTCAGTACATCATAGCCCCCTCGTCGCTTGCGGGGTGTGTACACTAGGCCTTCTCACCCCCTCTAACTCCCCCTTGCCAAGGGGGAGAACCGGATTGGATTATTTCCCCCCTTTGCAAGGGGGGATTAAGGGGGGTAAATCCAGGGTTTGGGCTTCATTACCAAGATGTGTATACACCGTAGCCTTACTTGCATGGAGAGGTTTTTGTATCTCACTCAACTGAGAACTGATATATAAATTCTCACAATACATAGGAAAATGAATCATGCCAGTACTTCGTATCCTTCATTTAGTTGGGTCTGCACACAATGATTTTTATTGTGATTTGTCACGCCTTTACGCTCAAGATTGTCTAGCAGCAACGGCAGAGCAATCGCACTATGATTTTCAGATTGCATACATCACACCCGATGGCCAATGGCGATTTCCTTCCTCTCTCAGTTCTGAAGATATTGCTGATACCAAACCGATTTCTCTATCCGATGCCATAGAATTTATAACAAGACAAAACATTGACCTCGTGTTACCACAAATGTTTTGTATTCCGGGAATGACTCACTACCGCGCTCTATTTGACTTGTTGAAGATCCCTTATGTAGGCAATACACCAGATATTATGGCGATCGCGGCGCATAAAGCCAGAGCCAAAGCAATTGTCGAAGCCGCAGGGGTAAAAGTGCCTCGTGGAGAACTGCTTCGCCAAGGAGACGTTCCGACAATTACACCTCCAGCGATCGTTAAACCTGCAAGTTCCGACAACTCTTTAGGGGTGGCCTTAGTTAAAGATTTTACTGACTATGACGCTGCTCTGAAGCAAGCATTTGAATATGCTTCAGAAGTCATCGTAGAAGAATTCATCGAACTCGGTAGAGAAGTCAGATGCGGCATCATTGTCAAAGACGGGGAACTAGTGGGTTTACCCCTTGAAGAGTATCAAGTAGATGCCCACGATAAACCCATCCGCAACTATGCTGATAAACTCAAAAAAACGGACGATGGTAACTTAGATTGTGCCGCTAAAGATAATATCAAGGCTTGGATGGTAGATCCTAAAGATCCGATTACCGCAAAGGTTCAGCAAGTGGCTAAGAAGTGCCATCAGGCTTTAGGTTGTCGTCACTACAGTTTATTTGACTTCCGCATCGACCCAAAGGGAGAACCTTGGTTTTTAGAAGCCGGGTTGTATTGTTCTTTTGCCCCTAAAAGTGTGATTTCCTCTATGGCAAAAGCAGCAGGAATCCCTTTAAATGAGTTATTACTGACGGCTATAAATGAAACATTGGGTAGTAATAAAAAGGTATTGCAGAATTGATCGTGATAGATTTTCTGCTTGTAGTGATAGGATAGCGATCGCTTGACTATCACTATTTCAATCTGGCTAAACTCTTATTGAACTAATAAAAAATATTTATTCACAGAAACATATATATTTTAAAACATTTTCCAAAATATGCAACTTCAGTAAATGTCTAATTATCCTAGTAATTCGATAGGTTTTATTTTACTAACTCATACAAAACCTCCACAAATTTACAGACTCATAAATAAGTTAAATAGTATGTTTAACTATCCTCTAATTGTCTGCCATCATGATTTTTCAAAATGTGATTTATCTGTAGATGCTCTGTCAAAAAATGTTTTATTAGTACGCCCTCATTTACAAACAGAGTGGGCAAATTTTGCTTTAGTAGAAGCTACAGTACAGGCACTTCGATTAATGTATGAGGTTCCACACACACCAGATTGGTTTGTATTACTCAGTGGGGCAGACTATCCCATTAAAACTGCAAAACAAATATTGGACGATCTGACCTCAAATTCTTATGATGCTTATATTCAGCATGAAAAAATCACTTATGAGACTTATAAATATGATGACAGACCAAGCATTTTATGGCAAAAAAATTCCTATCAACGATACTGTACAAAATCGTTTTCTTTCCATTACTCAAAAAAATCTTTGGCGCATCTGAATCTAGAAATATCCTTGGAACATCCGTTATTAACAAAACCTTTCCTTCCTTTTTCCAAAAAACTTGCTTGTTTTAGTGGAAGTCAATGGTTTTGTGCCAATAGCAAAGCTGCTAAGTACATTATCGATTTTCACAGCAAGAAAAATGCGTTAACTTTGTATTATAGTAAGCTTAAGTACACAGATGAGTCCTATTTTCAAACTGTACTTGCTAATGCATCTCATCTGAAGCTGCAAAACGACCGACGACGCTATATTGATTGGTCAGATGGAGGTTGTCATCCCAAGACATTGCTAATGGAAGACTTGCCAAATTTGCTCGCCTCATCTGCTCACTTCGCTCGAAAATTTGACATTGATATAGATAGCAATATTCTTAATGAACTTGATAAGATTATATCTTAGCAGTTACACCTTTCCAGGATTTGTAGTAAGCATTGAAGAAGAATTCAGAATTCAGAATTCAGGAGTCAGAATCAAGACGCGACGCTCTCTACGAGACGCTAAAAGCGAACGAGTACTCGCTAACGCTTCTCTACGAGACGCTACGCGAACGCTATCAGTGGGGGATTCAGACAGAATTCAATTCTGAATTCTGGCTCCTGACTCCTGAATTCTGTTTTGATAACCAATAAATTTTACCCTAACTACCCAAATCTTTTTTAACAATAAGTGGCACAAGTGAAGCTAATCGTAATACACCAGATACAATGAATACTTCTACTATGCCAAAAGACCCAGAAAATTGAGCGATGAAGCCACCGATAGTTGCTCCTAAAGCACCACTTGCACCAGCCACAGCTGCTGCTGTAGCAAAATAGATAGACTGATTTTTAACTGGTGCAATCTCTATCTGGAGATTGTTGTTACACAAGTCAACTCCTCCCCAATTAGCCCCAATGAAAATGTGTAACAGAGGCAACCACACCCAGAGGTCGAGAGGACTAGAACCCATCTTCAGCCACAGCCAGGGTATAACTGCAATTAGAATTCCAGTAGAAATTAGAATCGGACGATTGCCTATTTTATCTGCTAATCTACCCCACACAATGAGCATTAGCATGTGTGCCCCTGCGCGCAGACTGTTATAGAAAGTTACCCAACTCACATCCAGGTTTAAGGTATCTAGCAAGTAGAGGTTAAAAAACGGCGCACTCAAGTTAACAGCAAACGTCCATGAGCCGAAATAAAGTAGAAACACCAAAAAATTAGAGTTTTTCCAAATGCTGCTATCTATCTGGTTTTGAGAAGTTGGCATTTGCGGCAGAGAGATTGCTTGAGATACCTCACCAGATTCATTTGATGCCGAGTCTGACTGAATCTCACTTGTTTGAGATGAGTTAGCATAATAAGTATTTTGTAATTGGGGATTTATATCTACTTGGAAATACTGACACCCCAAGCTTATAATTCCAAAGATAATGCCTAAGAGCAAAATCACCCCATAACCTTGAATAGCGCCGCCGTACCAATGTGATACAGCTAGACCGGCTATTGGCAAAGCGACCAACTCGGTTAAGTTGGCAAGGCTATTGCGTAGCCCAAAATATCTACCTCGTAATTGCCGTGGGACTAACATTGCTATCCAACTCAACCACGATGCGGCTCCTAGTCCTCCTAAAAAATGGCTGCATACGAGAATCAAAAGCGACAATATCACCAATTGGTTGGAATTAAGCCCTCCCCAACTAAAGCTAATAATGCCAATTACTAAAATCAGCCACAGTAGCCGACCAATCCCATGAGTGCGAAGGGAATACTGAAAGCGGCTAGTGCTGCGTTCAGACAAGTAAGCACCCATCGGCTGAAAGAGATTCACCAACATAGGGATAGAACTCACCATGCCAAATACCACCGGACTGGCATTCAACCCTACCAAGAAATTACCTAGCAAAATTCCGCCAGTGCCAATAGAGAAAATTGCTGCGAAAACACCATCGACAGTAGAAGCCGTCAAACTGGTACGAATACCATCTTTAGAAATACGAGGACTGAGTGTTGAGGTAGGAGAGAGTGTTGATGGTGAGGCAATTTGAGCAATTTCTATTGAAAGAGGCGCATCTGTTTCAATTTGAGAAGAATCCATAAATATAGTATTTAAGAAAATAATTAGAATTTACGCATCATACATACAGCAGAATTCTGAATTCGAGAATAAAACAGGCTTTATATCTAGCTTTGAGACTTAGATTTGTACCTCACCAACTTAAAATCTGCTGTATGTACTATACTAATTTTGGGCTTTTGAGGTTTAAGCTTCCCCGGTCTAAAGACGCGGGGATTTCTGAAGAGTCCATAGTCGAACTTTCTTAGGCTGACTTAAACAACCTCTACCTACTCCACTTAAGTCAAACTTAAATATCGCAGCTACTTTTCGCAAAATATTCCCGCTGCCGTTGCAGTCCGCGTTTATTTTGATTCCTTCTGCTGTTATGAATAAACCTCTACTGATTCTAGTACCGCTACTTTTCCACCCGTCGGGTTTTTCACCATATTTAGGTAGAACATCATTATCTGGGAACGACGTTTTTGACGTATAACTTTCCTCAGTCTCAATAAACTTTATTCCGTATTGTTCACACAATTGTTCGATACGTTTTTTTAATTTAGCTGTGGGGATTTGAACAAATTTTTGATTGTTCTTTTTACCCATATTTACACCGTCTTTCTGTCCTGTATTCCATCCAAAAACTATTGAACCAATTTGATTTTCAATGCAATGGTTGATTACAATTCTCGCAGCTTTATTAACAGCATCTCGCATTGTACGATTGCGCTTTTCTGTAATTGCTGCGAGTCGATTTGACCAAAAGCCTTGGGGTTTTCCTTCTTTTATGCTGGCAGCTGACTTGTTGTACCACTGATTAATACTTTTGAGATGCAATCCATCAACAATAAAAGATGTTCCAGCATTCGATACGCAAGTCAACCAGTTGTCTATTCCGTGGTCAATTCCTAATACTCTAGATTGATCTAGGTTAACAACTTCATTTTTTTGTTGATAGACAAACTCAGCATAAAAGCATGTGTTTCTCGGTAAAATTCTAACCTCTTTTATCTCTGCCCAATCTAAATTAGACGGGAGAGGTAAATAAAAATCAGTTATACCAAACCAAGTTTTTACCTGATTACCTAGTGGGAATCTAATAAAATTGTCTTTTAGTTTAAGCCATCTTTTCGGATAAGTAACAGTAAATAAACCTCCAGGTTTTCTATAGTTAGTAACTTTTGGTTTTTGGCTTAAATCTCCTTTTTTAGCTTTTGCCAATAGCTGTTTAAAAGATTTAAAAGCTTCTCCAACATTTAAGCAAGTTTGTTGCATTGCGGAGGCATAACCAGCATTAAAATGTTTATTTGTCTTCATCTCTGAAGTTAGGTCAAACCCCGTAACTATTTTGTGAGCTTTGAACCAAATTTGTCGCCCATAATAAACAGAACAATTGTAAAGATTGTTAGACTCTCTACAAAGATATTCTATTATTGCCTCGGTGTCAAAATCTGTTTTGATTAGTACCTGTTGACAGCCAAACAATTTATCTACCTTTTGATTGCTTATATTTATATGTTACATTATTGGTTGACAAGAGTCAATGTATCAACCAATAAAATGAGAAAAGATTCTATAGTGTATAGACATAATGAGCATTCTGTTGGGTTAGCTACTATTCATTTAGTTTGGATACCTAAACGTAGAAAACCTGTATTAAAGGGTGATATCAAATTCAGGTTGGCTGAAATTTTAGACTCGGTTGCTCATGATAAAAATTGGATTATCCTAGCATTAGAAATAGCATCAGACCACGTTCACCTGCTTGTAGAGTATGATGAAAAAACACCTATCTGTGATGTTGTTAAAGCTTTTAAAGGACGTAGTTCTAAGTTATTGAGAGAAGAGTTCCCAGAACTAAAAAAACTCCCGTCTCTTTGGACTAGGAGCTACTTTTACGACACATCAGGCAAAGTTAGTACAAGTAATGTGATGGCATATATAAATGATCCACATCATGAAAGGCATTAATCTTGAAAGCAGATAAATCTGCTCGTGTTGTTTTTCCACCCCGCTCGCTTCGTGACGGGGCTACCAAACTCCCGGATATTTTTCGTGTCTAACACCCAAAACAGTAAATGTACGACTAAATCAGGGTTCAGTCATCACCTGAAATGTATATAGCAATCCTAAATCATTTGTAAAAATAAATTAACCGCAGAGACGCAGAGAACGCAGAGAGAGGAATCAAAGATTTTCACGACTCATTTAGGATTGCTATATATTGACTAATGCATATTATGGGAACTTTGTAAAGCTCGTAAGTCCTAATATGATTTTTTTTCTTAGTTACAAGTAGACGTAGGTTGGGTGGAGCGGAGCGCAACCCAACATATATCAGGATGTTGGGTTACGCAAAGCCTCCAACGCCACTTGCTACAACTCGGGGAACCCGCGCAACGCAGTGGCTCCCCAACCTACATTTTTTTTGCAACATTTTTTTTAGCCTTGTCACGCCAGTAGGGTGTGTTAGCGACGGCGTATCCTTGTAAATGGTGCTTTACGACGTTCCGTCTAACTGTCAAACCCATTTTGACGGTTGGAGAGATGCGATAAATCGCCGTCTCTACAGAAAATTTATTTGTCAATTAGTCCTTGACAGACTACTAGTTATTTTTCCTGAAATGTCCAGACTCCTTCATCCCAGTCTGATTCTGTTGGGGGTGATTGTAACCAATGCTGACAACGCAACAGATGCAACATAGCAGCTTTGTCCTGGCTGTCTGCTGCCAAAACATTAGCAAACTCTGCTCTGGCACGCGAAAACTCCCGCTTGAGGTAATACTCACGCCCTTTCTGATAATGCTCAATCACTTGCAATTTTTCGCTTTCAATCGGATTGGAACGCAAACCCAGTAATTCATATATGGCTACTGGCTCATTTCTGCCCTTGACACGAATGTAATCTAGTTCCCTAGCCCAAATATTATCTTGGCATGGTTTAAAAGTGTTATGGCTAATAATAATATCGCAACCATATTGCTTACTAACACTTTCTAATCGAGAACCAAGATTAACGCCATCGCCAATGGCGGTAAATTCCATCCGCTTACTAGAGCCGATATTCCCACTAATCACGGTATCAGAGTTGATGCCAATGCCGATTTTAATTCTGGGCTTATCATCTACATAGCGACGTAGATTAAATTCGTGCAGCCGAACGCGCATTTCTAAGGATGTTTGCACTGCCATCCAAGCATGTTCTTCTAATGGTAAGGGAGAACCAAATACAGCCATGATGGCATCGCCGATATATTTATCAAGGGTGCCTTTATGTTTAAAAACTGCCTCCACCATTGATTCAAAATATTCATTGAGCATACTTACCACTTCTTCTGCTTCCAAGGTTTCAGTTAAAGTGGTGTAGCCGCGAATATCAGAAAATAAAATCGAAACCTCTTTACGAGCGCCTCCTAGTTTAGCGTCATCCAATTTCAGCAATTCTTCGGCTAATTCCTGGGTCATGTAGCGGTACATCGTACTCTTGAGCCGCTTTTCATCACTGATATCTTCCATCACCACCAGCGCCCCACGGATTTGCTCTTGGTCGCTAGCATCGGCAATTGTGTTAATTGATAAATTAATACTGTGCGGTTTTATGCTATTGGTTATGAGTGTGCGATCAGGGTAATATTGCTGCCGGCCTTTTAAGTCAGCTGCATGTAAAGCATCCTGATACCACTTGCTAAAGTCACCTTCTTTGAGGGCGATCGCATCAGTAACTAATTTACCTTCTAAACGGTCTTCTGGCTCAAGTCCTAGCAAACGTTGAGCGCTTTCATTGGCGGCGATAATTAAGCCAGTTTTATCAGTGGAAATCACTCCATTGGAAAGACTACGCAAAATATCCCGTTGCATTTGTTCTTGTTGCTTGACTGTGGCAAACAACTGGGCATTTTGCAGCGCTACTCCCGCTTGAATATTAAAAGCTTCCATGAACTCTTCATCGTTGCGGTCAAAACTAGCTTGGAAGCAGTCGGGAGCTTTCGGCCAATCAGCTGGATTGTAAGGGGGAAAATCACCAGTTTTCTTTTTATTTACGAGTTGGGTAACGCCAATCAGTTGTTGATCGGCATTGAATACTGGCATACAAAGTAAGCTACAGGTGCGATAGCCATTTTGCTGGTCTAGTTTTTGGGCTGTCTCTGAGTCAGGATCGTAGTACAAATCAAAGCCAATATTTAGCTTTTTGCCAGAAACCGCTACTAAACCAGCAAAGCCTTTACCTATGGGGACTCGCAACTCTTTCGTTGAACCATCATCCTGAGTGATTTTTGTCCATAATTCATGGCGATCGCGGTCTATTAACCATAGTGTACTGCGATCGGCATTCATCAGTTCTTTGGCTTCATCCATCACCCGCTTTAGGGTGTCTTCTAAGTCGAGACTGCTTTGAGAGAGAGACTTAATCGCCTTCATTAGCGCCGCCACTGCTCTTTGTTTTTGGGTGGCTACATAAAAAGAGCGTGAGGACTCTAAAATCAGGCGAATTGAAGGGGCAAATTCTTGAAATAATTGTTCGTCAGCCCAGATAAAACCTTTGGTATCAATGCGCTCTGCAAGTGGAGCATTGTGATTATTTCCAGATTTTAATTTATTCAGTAATTGTACTACTGCAACTAATTGCCCATGTTCATTTAAGAGTGGCAAAGCTAACATGGTGTAGGTGCGATAGCCAGTTCTCTTTTCTTGTTCTTGGGCAAAATGCGATCGCGGATCGTTATAAAAATCAAAGGGAATATTAATAACTTCTTTAAAAGTGGCGACTTCACCAGCAATACCTTTATTAGCAGGGATGCGAATTTCTAAAGAGCGACCCCCCTCACTCTCAGCTAAAATTGACCAAAGTTCTTGTTTTTCTTCATCCAATAAAAATATTGTCGTCCGGTCTGCGCCCAGTAATTCCCCGGTTTTTAAGGTAATGGAATGCAACATTTCTTGCAGAATGGTTTCAAACCCATGAGAATCCAGCATTGAAAGGGTTTGATGAACAATCTGTAATTTTTGCTCGACATCCTGAACTACCTGTTTAAAAGTATCCTGAGTTAGGGGAGCAAGAAACGTAGAAAAAGTTCCTTGTCTTGTGGCAAGAGCACCCACAGGAGCAGAATTTGCTGGTAATTCGAGGTTTTCTTGGTTGTGAACACCAATAATCAAATCGGTGGTCTCCCCACAACTTGCTTGATACGCTGACATAACTGGTATTTTATATAACAGGATGAGATTTTAGATTTAACAATGAGATTAAATTTATGTAAGTGGTGTTAAAAGCAACAATTGCTCGACATTATCCATAGTTTAATCCCTTGTTTAGCCAGCGTCATCCTGTGAATAAACGCTCAAGTTGATTACCAACAAGCATGGCTTAACCAAAACCCCTTCCCCTTGGGGCATACAGATGATAAATAGAGGGTCAGACCCCTCAGATAAACGAAAAAACAATGTTTTACCCAGGCGATCGATTGCTAATGTTGCCTAATAATATTTTGCAAAGGCACTCTGATAAGCATTCCTGTATCCGTAGAGTATAGTCGATCGACCTGAAAATAACCGTGCATTATAAGTAATTGTACTTAAAAAATATTAGCTCTAGCTCAACTGCGATCGCATCCTTTTGCAGATATGTCAGCCTGAAAAAGAAAGTGCTAAGTAAAAAATACTATAGCAATCCTAAATGAGTCGTGAAAATCTCTGATTCTTCTCTCTGCGTTCTCTGCGCCACCCTGCGGGTTCGCTCTTAGCGTTCTCGTAGAGTAGCCGCAAAGCGTCTACTGCGGTTAGCTTAATGAATACGATGTTTAAAATAGACTACGCCTATGCATACAATTTTGTATTTATATTTGTGACTTTTAAAACTTGGGATTGTTCGGGTAAACTGTTACCATGAAATGATTCATTGTTTATAAGTGTAAATTTAATCAGCAGACAATATTATCTTTTACTGTACATTTTCAGCTTTCCCGGACATCTAAAAAAATAAATATTTATGACAATTATCTGGAAGATGATATCAATTAGTTTTCATATTTACTTTACTGATTTATCATGAAGTTTATATATTTCTGCTAACTTTTTTTGAAAATTATAGTAACCTAAGTTTTAGTGAGTACCTTACTTGTTATCTACCATCTAGCTGAAAATAGCTATTTTGCAGGTATGTACTACTAATCAAGAATTTTGCTGTAAGTTCTTGAATTTACCACTCCAATTTGTGTAGGGGTGACTATTTAGCTCCACAAGAACATTAGAACCCGTTTCTAGTACTTATGAAGAGATTCCCTTCTGCTGATTTGGTCGCCTGTGCATCACACCACACACCATCATGGCGGCAATTATCAGCAAACTCATTCTTGGCCGGAGGTTTACCATTATTGTTGTGCAAGTGATAATTTTGCCAAATCCCAAGACTAAGAGTTGCTCTACAATCACAAACTTAAGTAAGATATTGGAATTTTGGAATGCTTAGTTTTTAATAATACTTTTTCTCTTTTGAAGTTCCCCTCAAGAATAAACTTCTTGAAAAAGTACCCGCCGACTTTCCTCACGGCTATAAAAACATACATCGTCAACGCGGGATTAATGCCTAAAAGTCTTGATAGAGAAGCATTTACATCTACATTACAGTAGATTTTAGTTGCTCCAGACTTTAGCATTAGGGACAAAATAAACTTTTGCAAGAGAACTAACGTATCTATAATTTTAAGCTGCAAAATACGGATAACAATGATACTTTTGTGACTGATGGGCGAGAGCCAATGGTCTTTGTGTGGCACTTGAGTTACTGTTAGATTGGCTAGATTAGCTAAAGATACAGAAAACCAATCTAATTTTTGAAATACTATATCCTGGCAACCAGTCAGGTCATTTTTCTGTTGAAAAATAGCATGAATTGGTTTAGTTGTGAGTCGTGGATTATAGCTTAACAGAGATTGGTCAATTAAGAGTTGGGGGGTGTGGAATCTCTGTACTAACTCAATTGTTGCCGCTATATTTATCTGAACAGTGCTTCCAACAAAGTCACAGTGAATTCTGAAAAGGAAATTCACTAATTTTGCCTGCAAATATTAATTTTATTCCAGAGCGATCGCAATGAAGACACTTCCGATTAGTAGATACAGATTTTTTCAAAAGCTCCAGCCCCTACCTTTGTTGAAAAAAATCACTGGTAAGTCGGTTACTGGTTGTTTGCAGGTGTTTAGTACATCAGGCTCTTGGTCAATATATGTAGATGAGGGTAAATTAATTTATGCCTGTTACTCAGAGAAAATGTTTGAGCCGCTTTACAGAAATTTGCAACAATTGAGTCAGGAAATTTCTACTCTCCCTTACGGAATCAAAGATCAATTACGGGCGATATTTGAAACTGGTATTGAAAATCAGTCAATACCAAACCCAGACTATCTGGCTATTTGCTGGTTAGTCAATCAGAAATATATCAGTCCCTCTCAAGCAGCAATGCTAATAGAGCAATTGGCGCTAGAAGTTCTAGAGTCATTTCTAAACTTAGAAGAGGGGAGTTATGAATTTATTCCTGAGAGCTTTCTGGATGATATGCCAAAGTTTTGTCATCTAAATCTCCGTTTATTAGTTGAACAATGTCAAATGCCCCGAAGCGTTAGAGTCTCTGAAAGAGAAGCGGCTTATCGTCAAACATCGCCAGGTTATCAATCGCATCCCTCACAATTTTTCCAAATAAATGAGCTACAACCGAAAGCCAAGACTACGCCAAAGTTGCCTAAAATAAACGGCTATAAACCAGCAGCCTACTCTATTAACACTAATGAACACAGGGGTCAGCAAATCATCCAACCACCTGCGGATAAAAAAATCTACAAAATATTTTGCATTGATGAGAATCCTACAGTGCTAAATGCTATTAAAAGTTATTTAGACGAGCAAACCTTTTGTGTGATTGGAGTTACTGACTCTTTAAAAGCTTTAATGCAGATTATCAACATTAAACCTGACATAGTTTTGTTAGATATATCAATGCCTAATCTAGATGGATATGAACTCTGCTCTTTGCTGCGTAAACACTCGTGTTTTAAAAATACACCTGTGATTATGGTGTCAGAAAAAGTAGGATTTCTAGATAGAGCTAAAGCGAAGATGGTCAGAGCATCAGGCTATTTGACTAAGCCTTTTAAACAAGGAGATTTACTAAAAGTTATTTTTCAACATATTGTTTAATTTTTTAATATAAAATATAACTCCATTTAAGCAATCGGTTATTTTAGAGATTTACGGTTGAGTATTATGTGGTTTGCGATCATTCTAGTTATAGAAGATTGTTTGAGTGAGTTAAAATTAATTTTAATTAGTCATTATCTTATATAAGAATCAGATTTGATTTCTGAAAAAATCTCGGTAGTCTTGTAATGGATTCTCTTGGCTAAAATGTTGCAAAAAAATTGTAGGTTGGGGAGCCACTGCGTTGCGCGGGTTCCCCGAGTTGTAGCAAGTGGCGTTGGAGGCTTTGCGCAACCCAACATCCTGATATATGTTGGGTGGAGGCTTTGCGCAACCCAACCTACGTCTAAGGGACTAAAATGCGTAGACAGTCCACTACGTGCATTTCAAAAATCAAATACTAGTCCTATAACTACAAAACGAATTCTAGTGTAGTAACCAATAATAAACTAGAAGTCTGACGAAAATATTCATTTGCTGCTATATTTTGGGAACCATTGGTTCCCATTTCATTGATTTGATAAGGGTAGGCAAATGGTAAAACAAGTTCTGCCTGACTGCGATTCAAATGAAAGCGTACCGTGATGGCGATTTTCTACAATCCGGCGAACGGTTTCTAAACCTAGTCCTGAACCATGCCCCACTGATTTGGTGGTAAAGAAAGGCTCAAAAATTCGGGTTTTAATTTCTGGTGGAATTCCACTGCCAGAATCTATGATGTCAATATGGGCAAAGCGATCGCAATGGTATGTTGTAATTTCCAACAGTCCCTTACCATCCATTGCATCAATGGCGTTGTCAATTAAGTTTGTCCACACTTGATTCAGTTCACTGCCATAGGCAAGGATTTTCGGAAGACTTTGATCGTAGTTGCGTTGTACTTGGACACCGGACTTGAGTTTATGAGCAAACAATCGCAAGGTATCTTCCAAGCCTTGATGTATATTTACTTCTTGCTGAGTGCCTTGATCGAGGTAAGAATAAGACTTCATCGCTTGCACAAGTTCGGAAATCCTCTCAGATCCTCGCAAACCATGTTTAATCATCGATATGACTTCAAAGGAAAGCGCTAGCCAGTGCAATCCCATTTCTCGCAATTCCGTCTTGTCGTTGCGCCAACGTTCCATGAGTTGCTCTAGGGTTTCAACCTCAACACCACCTTCCGCTAAAGGTTCTGCCAATTTCCATGCTTGGTTTACACCATAGTCTTCTAACCATTCCAGCAATATCTCTTCGCGATCGCTTAGTGTCACCGGATCTAGGCGATTATTCAAAATCAGATCATAGCCGCGATCGCGTACTTTCAACCAGTGTTGAGTATGGGCTTCGTCAACATTGCGTTGCCCATAAACTAAGCTCATTCGTTGTAACTCTAAGATAGCGGCTGGCATTTCTCCTAAAGTCCGAACCAGGGCTGCGGCTGGGTTGTTCAGTTCATGAGCAAGACCGGCGGCAAGTGTCCCTAAAGCTGCCATCTTTTCCCGCCCACGAATGAAAGACTCTAACCCCCGGACACGATGTTGCATAATCCGAAAGACCATCCGCTCAAAATCACGACATTCATGCAGCAGTTTACGGAAGTCGTCTCCCTTCATTGCATAAATGTTGCAATTTGTCAATCCCCGCATTGTCACAGGTGCCGGTTCATCTGTGAGTACTGCAATTTCACCAAAAAAGGATGGGGCTTCGTGTTGGCCAATGGGAATTTCAACTCCTTCACTGCGGCGGGTAATGTTGATTTTACCTTTGACTAGGATAAATAAGCGACATACAGGATCTCCCTCATGGGACAGCACTTCTCCTGCCGAAAGTTCAACTGTTTGAGAGCGATCGCAAACCCACTGCAATCGCTCTTTGGGAAGCTGTTGAAATGGGTCTAAGTTGATTAATTCTTCAACACACAACATCAGTAAACCTCCTTGAGGGGGCAGGGGAGCAGGGGGCAGGGGGCAGGGGGCAGGGTTTTCACAGCTTAGTATTGGCCACTTCAACTAAACATTACTTAGGTAGCGGTGAACGAATTGAATAGCGATCGAACCTTCTCCGACACCGGATGCCACCCGCTTAATTGAGCCGTAGCGGACATCTCCGGCTGCGAAGATTCCGGGAATGTTGGTTTCTAATAAGAAAGGAGAGCGTTCTAAAGGCCAACCACGAGGAGATTTGCCATTATGCATCAAGTCCGGCCCTGTGATGATAAATCCCTGAGCATCGCGTTGAATAACGCCATCGAGCCAATCAGTTTTGGGGCTAGCACCGATGAAAATGAACAGCGATCGCGCGGGGACGATTTCGGTTTTTCCGGTGTTGGTATGGGCAATCACAATTACTTCTAAATGTTCCTCTCCCTTGACTTCCACGACACTGCAACCTGTGCAAACTTTGATATTTTCAGTAGCGGCAATTTGGTCAATCAAATATTGGGACATACTCAATGATAGGGACTCTCCCCGTACCAACATGATTACTTTGCTGGCATACTTAGAAAAGTGCATTGCTGCCTGTCCAGCAGAGTTTGCCCCGCCTACCAAGTAAACCTCTTCGTTGCTACAGGCGATCGCTTCCGTCATCGCAGCACCGTAATAAATTCCTGCTCCTGTGAGCTTTTCGGCTCCTGGAACATTTAGCCAACGGTAGGAAACACCGGTTGCAACTAAAAGTGCATGGCAACTAATCTCGCTACCATCCCCCAATTGCAAAACCCGATAAGGATCTTGCAGCTTAACCCCAGTTACTACTTGAGGAGTGAGAATTTCTACCCCAAATCGCCGCGCCTGAGTGACTCCTCGCCTGGCCAAATCATTGCCACTTAAGCCAACAGGAAACCCTAGATAGTTCTCAATCCGCGAACTCGTACCTGCTTGTCCTCCTGGGGCTTCACGCTCAATTAAGACAGTACTCAATCCCTCAGAAGCGCCATAGACGGCGGCGGCCAGTCCAGCAGGGCCAGCACCTACGATCGCTAAGTCATAAAAGGGGCGCTCTGCGTGAGTTTGCAGTCCAATTCTGGCGGCAATTTCTAAATTAGATGGTTGAATTAACCGGGAACCATCGGGAAATAGCACCAAGGGCAATTGTTGTCTACCATCAGCTTGGGCGTATTCAACTAATTTTGCTGCATCCGGCTCCAGTTCAATATCTAACCACTTATATGGAATCTGGTTCCGTGCGAGGAAATCTTTTACCTGATGTGAAAAAGGCGACCAGCGATTACCAATGACTCGAATACCTGCAAATGTTGGGCGGAATCCAGCTAGCCAATCATCTAGCAAATCATCTAAAACCGGATATAGCTTTTCTTCTGGTGGATTCCAGGGCTTGAGTAAGTAATAATCAAGTCTGGCATTATTAATCGATTTAATGGCAGCATCCGTATCTGCATAGGCGGTCAACAAGGCACGTTTGGCATTGGGAAAGATGTTTTTTGCTTGTTCTAGGAACTCCACGCCTCCCATTTGGGGCATACGTTGATCCACTAAAAATAGAGCAACTGGTTCATTCCGCAATTTTAGTTGCTGTACCACATCCAGAGCCATAATACCGGAATCTGCCCGAACAATGCGGAAGCGATCGCCATACTGATGACGCAAGTCTCGTGACACCGCTTGCAAAACTTCTGGATCGTCATCGACGGTTAAAATTGCTGGTTTCGCCATAACTACTGTTACTTAACAATTGCAGTGTCTAGCCGTTATCTTCAAAAATCTGTCGTCAAAATATCTACTATTTAACTAGTTGCTTTAAACGAAAGTATGCCTCTTCTGGTGTCAGCGCTTCCGATTGCTTTTCATTAGGTATATAAAATACCCAGGTATCAGGAAAGTAATGCACCACAAAGCTGGGAATCAAACCCAAGCTTACCGCTTGCTTTCCGAGTTTTTCAGCTTGTTCTTCTAAACTCAGTTGGTCATGAAATGAGTGTTCAGCCATACTTTTTCATCTCCCTGTACTTTACTTTGACTCTGGAAGAAGGTTCAAAATCCAGTATTGCACGAATCACCTTTCGGTAATTCACGACTTCCAGGTTTTTTTTAATTCGGCAAGCAGAGCATCTAGGCGTTAAAAAAAATCAGCCATCCAAGGAGAACTACCTGCAAATATTTGTGTAGCTGCTGAAATAGCGGTTTCTGTCCCATGCAGTTTTCCGGTTATTTGCAAATGGTAGGGAGCAAACAAACTTGTATATAGTGGTGCTAATTCTCGGACATCTAACTGCAACTCACCCTTTCCACCTTTTGTAACTTCACCGCGTCCATTGGCAACAGAAAGAATAAATTTACCATTGTTTCCATCTAACAAATTATCTTGAATATCTAAGTGCAGTTCAGTTTCAATTCCCGATGGATAACCCCGCATCTCCATCGCCTTGACTACATCTACTATCCGCAGCATCCAACGCATCGTATGCTTGAGTTTGGCACTTTGCTCTGGTAACAGCAATGTCAAGGAATCGTTTAGAGAACTCCTCCATCGCACGTGTTCAATTTGGGAGCGATGACTGGCAAGAAAAGACCAAAATGTTTGTGCAGCCGCAGCCGTGAGAATTACCCAATCTTTGATTCGCAAGATTGCACCATCATCTGTTGAATGTTGACTGAAGAGGATGTAACCTTCGGGTTGCTCTTTTGTACCAATAAAATATGCATAAAATGTTTCCTTTTCATCTGGTTGAATTAAGCGCTCCCAGATTGCTGGATGTCGGTCTAAATATCCAGGCGTTCGTCTCGCTTGCTGCTGATATAGTTGATGAAATACTTGATGATTAATACCCACTATGGGTTGCAAAGGTAGGGGTTGCTCTCGCACTTGGATACTTTTAGTCGGAACTTCCCAATTACACCAGCTACCCCCTTGCTCATACCCGACTTTTCGATAGAGAGTTTGCACAGCTGGATAAAGAGCAGAGAGTGGTATACCTTTAACATAAAGTTCCTTGAGCGTCTGCTGCATCAGAGCGATCGCAGCTCCCGAACCGCGATATTCTGGAGCAATACCCACTGCGGCGATTCCTGTCATTGGTACACGCACACCACCCCACCACTGACCCATATTTAGAGTTGCCAATCCACCAACTAATTGTTCTGACTCACGAATAATGCGGAAATTTTCTATGCCAATTAGGTTGATATAAGCTTTTTCGCCAACAAGAGCGCTGATAAAACACTGCTCAAAGATAGTCCCAAGCTGCTTAATATCCTGTGGATGGGCAAGAGTGCTGTATTCAAATTGAGCCGTCATCTCTCATACCATTAGTAGGACAAAACCACAATCATCCTACAGCAAGCGTTGCCCCAATGCTTCACTAATTTCATAGCTATAAAGCCTCCAAAATCAGGCTAAACTATACTACTGCACCTTTGGTTTTAACTTCGGAACACTTAATACCGTATGTCAATAAGTGATTGGATTTACCTTGTATTAGCAATCCTCTTTGAGGTTTCAGGCACGACTTGCATGAAATTATCGCAGGGATTTACTAAAACAGTTCCTTCGGTATTAATATTTGTTTTCTATGGACTTTGTTTTACTTTTTTGACCTTTGCTCTGAAAAGACTTGAAGTGAGTGTCGCTTATTCTGTCTGGGCTGGATTGGGAACTGTTCTAATTGCTCTTATTGGTATTATTTGGTTTCGGGAATCTGCCACATTAATCAAACTAGTATCGATCGCCTTAATCATCATCGGGGTGATTGGCGTAAATGCAAGTCAATGAAGGGAGCAGGGGGCAGGGAAAGTATTAATACAATCAGTTTTCTGCCGACCTGTACTAGTAAAAATTATGAGTTAAATAAACTTTATTAACTTATAAATCACTGATTCCAGCCAACTATATAACCTAACTCTTCTAGCTTTTCTAAGACCTTAGTTGCACTTTGAGCAATCCTTTCTTGATTAGTTTTGCATTCGACTTCAGGACAGAGTGGTATTTCATAAGGATCGTCAATACCAGTGAAATGCTTAATTTCTCCAGCTCTTGCTTTTTTATATAACCCTTTTATATCTCGCTGTTCACAAACTTCTAATGATGCATTGACGTAAACCTCAATGAAAAATTTAATACTTTGGCGCACTTCTTCCCGAATTTCGCGGTACGGTGAAATAGCCGAAACCAATACAATTACATTATTTCTGGTAAGAAGTTGAGCTACAAAACCAATGCGCCGAATATTCTCCTCTCGATCCTCTTTACTGAAACCCAATCCTTTGCATAGGTTTTGACGCACCGCATCGCCATCCAGAACTTCAACTCTGTATCCCTGTATCCGCAGTTCCTTTTCCACGAATTGACAGATAGTAGTTTTACCTGCACCACTCAGACCAGTAAACCATACTGTCACACCACACTCTTGTTGTCTCATCCTACTTTCGCCGTACATTTTAAATGGCACACGAAAAAAAGCTTTTTTAGGTAATTATGGGTCAAATAGTAATTTTATTTTTATAACCCTTTTTTAGCAGTAATTTTAGCTATTACAATGCAGCCCGTGTCAAGCTTGCTACTTTTTCCTTTACTGATTTGGAGTGAAGGAATCATATAATTATACGTATTTAGTACCAATATTTGATACAGGGTCTGGTGATATCTACGACGGGCTACATCTACGCATTTTATCAAGCCAAATAATGGACTTCGCGGCTATAGTAACAAAAATTGCTGACCCAGGTTTGAAATTATTTAAGTTTTAACTAAGTTTTATATTCAGTATATATACAGTTTATTTTTAAAGGAAAAAGTCTTTATTATAACAGTAAGTTACCAAATAAGACTTACCACTAGGACATTATAAAAAAACTAAGTTTAAAATATCTGCAAAGTTTAGATCCAGTGCAGCTTTATAGCATCGCGACCTATTATCTAGGGGCAATTCCTTTAGGTGCTGTTTCTGGCACAGGTTTGTTTATTGACAATGATCGCAGGACTAGTGGTCTATTTCATTAGTTACGAGAGTTACGAGGGATGAATAAGTTCGTAGTAAGGACTTTAGTCCTGGATTTTTAAGCACTGAAGTGCTTACTACAAACTCATCATATTTAATGGTACACAACACTAGTACACTTTGGCATAAACTTGCCCCCTTTAACCAGTTCAGAGCAACTGGTCTGGTTAATTGAGGTGGCAGATGTATTTACGCTGTGCTGTACTAGTGGTTTGTATCAGTAATTTTCGAGGTTCGTAGTGAGCGATTTATCGCTCAATTTTAAAGGCTAAAGGCACTGACTATTTTTGTACTTAACTAAGTCTAAAGTTCCCCAACAAAATTTGAAATTTAATTCAACTGATTTATGTTATCAACCTTTCCCACTACTGCCCCAGAAGAGAATAACTTAATTCAATGTGATGCCGATGCCGGATTTATTTCCTGGCTAAGTCAAGCCGGAGGCTCAGTTGCCATCACCACCTACCAAGCTGGAAAACTGGCAGTTGTGGGCTGGAATGGGCAACAAATTACCATGCTGTTACGCCAATTTTCCAAACCAATGGGATTGGCAGTTCATGGTTCGCGTCTGGCACTGGCTAGCCATCACGAAGTCTGTTTATTAGCCAATGCCCCTGCATTAGCTTATGAGTTCTTAGAAGACCAGCCCGGACGCTACGATGCCCTCTACCTGCCACGGATGGCATACTTCACAGGCGACCTGAATATTCACGACTTGGAATTTGGCAGAGAAGGGCTATGGATTGTCAACACCCGCTTTTCCTGTCTTTCTGCCTTGAGTCCAGACTTTAGCTTTGTACCGCGCTGGCATCCCAAATTTATTTCTGAAGTAGTTCCAGAAGATCGCTGCCACCTCAATGGGTTAGCGATGGTCGATGGCAAACCCAAGTATGTAACTGCCCTCGGTGCGACAGATACCGTCGGCGGATGGCGAGCGAGTAAAGCCAACGGTGGGGTCGTTATAGAAGTAGAGAGCAATGAAATTATTTTAGATGGATTATCAATGCCTCATTCCCCAACCTGGCATGACGGATTTTTGTGGCTGCTCAACTCTGGTGCTGGAGAAATATGGCGCATTCATCCAGAATCAGGAGACAAACAAGTAGTCTGCGTGTTGCCAGGATTTCTGCGGGGGTTGTGCTGCGTGGGATATTACGCCCTAGTGGGACTTTGCCAGATTCGGGAACGGCATATTTTCGGAGGGTTGCCCATAACCCAACGGTTTGAAAAGTTGCTCTGTGGCGTAGCAGTCGTGGATTTGCGAAATGGGCAGCAGGTAGGGATGCTGAAGTTCACGACAGGCTGTCAAGAACTTTATGATGTGCAGTTTCTCCCTGGTATACAACGTCCGATGGTTTTAAATCAGGAACGAAAAGAAATCCGCCAAGCATTTACAGCACCAGAGTTTAACTACTGGCTGCGACCAAGTGCAGTGATTCCTAATGACTAAGGAATCTGTTTAATCAGACGGTAATTGTTGAAATCAAATTTTTAATTTTTTCAGAGGTTTTTTCATGAATGAATTTCAAGTCAATACTTACACCACTGGCAATCAATCTAACTCCACAGTAGCGATAGATACAGATGGGGATTTTGTCATTTCCTGGCAAAGCAATGGTCAGGACACTTCTGGCTTGGGGATATATGCCCAACGCTACAACAGTGCTGGGGTAGCTGTTGGGAATGAATTCAAAGTCAATACCAACACCAACAACGATCAAACGAACCCCACAGTAGCGATAGATGCTACTGGGGACTTTGTTATTTCCTGGCAAAGCCAAGATGCGTCTGGTCTTGGGATATATGCCCAACGCTACAACAGTGCTGGGGTAGCTGTTGGGAGCGAATTTCAGGTCAATACCTCCACCAACAACAATCAAGTTAACCCCACAGTAGCGATGGATGCCGATGGGGACTTTGTTATTTCCTGGCAAAGCAGTGGTCAGGACGGATCTAGCTATGGGGTATATGCCCAACGCTACAACAATGCTGGAGTAGCTATTGGGGCTGAATTTCAGGTCAATACCCACACTGAAAGCTCTCAATATAACCCCACAGTAGCGATAGATGCCACAGGGGACTTTGTTATTTCCTGGCAAAGCTATTATCAGGATGGGTCTTACTTGGGTATATATGCCCAACGCTACAACAGTGCTGGGGTGGCTCAAGGGGCTGAATTTCAGGTCAATACCTATACTAACGGCTATCAATATAATCCCACGGTAGCAATGGATAGCACTGGGGACTTTGTAATTTCCTGGCAAAGCTATGGTCAGGACGGATCTGGGAATGGCATATATGCCCAACGTTACAACAGTTCTGGGGTAGCTCAAGGGGCTGAATTCAAAGTCAATACCCAGACTAACAGCTCTCAATATAACCCCACAGCAGCGATGGATGCAGATGGGGACTTTATCATTTCCTGGACTAGCGATGGTCAGGATGGATCTGCGGATGGCATATATGCCCAACGCTACAACAGTTCTGGGGTAGCTATTGGGGGCGAATTTAAGGTCAATACCTACACCAACAACTCTCAAAGTAACTCCACAGTAGCGATAGATGCCACTGGAGACTTTGTAATTTCCTGGACTAGCGATGGTCAGGATGGATCTGCGGATGGTATATATGCCCAACTAAACAGCAATAGTGGGGTTCCCCCGACAATCACCTCTGGTTCTGCTTCTGCCCTGACATACACTGAGAATGCCACTACAGCTATTGATTCAGGCATCACCGTCAGCGATACAGACTCCCCCAACCTAGCTAGTGCCACCGTCAGCATTACCAGTGGTTTCGCCTCTGCTCAAGACACCCTCGCCTTCACCAACCAAAATGGGATTACGGGTAGCTACAACAGCAGCACAGGTGTTTTAACGTTAACTGGCAGTTCCACGGTTGCTAACTATCAAACCGCACTGCGTTCCATTACTTATAACAACAGCAGTGATAACCCCAGCACTACACCTCGTACCGTCAGCTTTGTTGTTAATGATGGGACTGCTAATAGTACCGTCGTTACCCGCAATATTAATATTACGGCGGTGAATGATGCGCCCGTTGCTACTGCTACTAATTCTGCTTTAGCATACACAGAGAATGCTACTACAGTCATTGACTCAGGCATCACCGTCAGCGATGTAGACTCCTCTAACCTGGCTAGTGCTACTGTCAGTATTACCAGTGGTTTTGCCTCTGCTCAAGACATCCTCGCCTTTACCAACCAAAATGGGATTACGGGTAGCTACAACCCCAACACAGGTGTTTTAACTTTAAATGGTAGTGCTACCGTTGCTAATTATCAAACTGCACTGCGTTCTGTTACTTATACCAATAGCAGTGACAACCCCAATACTACACCTCGTACTGTCAGCTTTGTCGTTAATGATGGGACTGGTAATAGTACTGCCGTTACCCGCAATATTAATATTACGGCGGTGAATGATGCCCCAGTCCTTGCCAACCCCATTAGTGACAAAATAGCGACAGAAGACACCCCCTTCAGTTTCGCCTTACCAGCTAACACCTTCACGGATGTGGATGCCGCAGGTAGCCTCACCTACAGCGCTACTCTGGAAAATGGTAATCCAATTCCCAGTTGGTTGATCTTCAACGGCACGACCTTCAGTGGTACTCCCACAAATGACAATGTTGGTAGCCTCAACATCAAAGTTACCGCCAGTGATGGAACGGCAACTGTCAGCGATATTTTTGCTCTGACAGTACTTAATACCAATGATGCGCCCGTCGCTGTTAACGACAGCATCACCACAAACAAAAATACACCTATTGTCATTAGTACTAGTACTCTGTTGAAAAATGATACAGATGTGGATGTTAGTGACATCTTGAGCATTACTAGCTTCACTCAACCTAGTCAAGGAAGCTTAGTCAATAATGGTAATAGTACTTACACCTATACACCTGTCGAAAACTATTATGGCTCCGACGGCTTCACTTACACCATAAGTGATGGGCATGGAGGCAGTAGCACTGCTACTGTCAACTTGACCATTAATCAACCTACTAATGTGTTTACTGGTACTTCAGGTATAGACAACCTGACTGGTACGGTGAATATGGATATCATTTCTGGATTACAAAGCAATGACACGCTCAAAGGACTAGGTGATAACGACACCCTTGATGGCGGCGATGGAAATGATTTCTTAGATGGTGGTACAGGAAATGACAGTCTGATCGGTGGGGCGGGCAATGACACCTATGCCGTGGACAATATCAGCGACACTATTACTGAATCCGCCAATGCTGGCACAGATTTAGTTAATTCTTCGGTGAGTTGGGTCTTGGGAAATAACTTGGAGAACTTGACCCTGACTGGAAGCTCGGCAATCAATGGTACTGGTAACAGCCTGAATAACATCTTGATTGGAAATACTGCCGCTAACATCTTGAGTGGAGAAAATGGCAATGACAACCTCTTTGGTGATTCCGGCAATGACACCCTTAATGGTGGTGCAGGTAATGACACCTTGGATGGAGGTCTGGGATCTGACAGTCTCAATGGTGGGGCTGGCAATGATACTTACACCATAGACAACCTGAACGATACGATTACTGAAGGCTTAAATGCAGGTACAGATTTAGTGAAGTCTTCGGTAACTTGGGTGTTGACAGATAACCTGGAGAATTTGACCCTGACTGGAACTGGGGCAATCAATGGTACTGGTAATAGCCTTAAGAACATCTTGACTGGAAATACTGCTGCTAACATCTTGAGCGGAGAAGATGGGAATGATAGCCTGATTGGTGGTACAGGCAATGACACCTTGTTAGGCGGTGCGGGCGATGACACCTTGGATGGAGGTGTAGGGGTTGACAATCTTGATGGTGGAGTCGGCAATGACATTTATACTGTGGACAACCTCAGCGATGCGATTACTGAATCGGCCAATGGTGGCACAGATTTAGTTAAGTCTTCGGTAACTTGGGTGTTGGCAAATAACCTGGAGAACCTTACCCTGACTGGAAGCTCGGCAATCAATGGTACTGGTAACAGCCTTAATAACATCTTGATTGGAAATGGTGGCGCTAACACCTTGAAAGCAGAAGATGGGAATGATAGCCTGGTTGGTGGTACTGGCAATGACACCTTGTTAGGCGGTGCGGGTGATGACACCTTGGATGGAGGTGCGGGAGTTGACAATCTTGATGGTGGAGTTGGCAATGACATTTACACTGTAGACAACCTCAACGATACGATTGTTGAAGGCGTAGATGCAGGTACAGATTTAGTCAAGTCTTCGGTGAGTTGGGTGTTGGGAAATAACCTGGAGAACTTGACTTTAAGTGGAACCGGGATAATCAATGGTACTGGTAACAGCTTCTATAACATCCTGACAGGAAATAATGCTGCTAACACATTAACAGGAGGAGATGGTAACGATAGCCTCTTTGGGAACTCAGGCAATGACACCTTACTCGGTGGTACAGGTGATGATTTACTAGTTGGTGGAGTTGGTCGAGATGTGCTGACTGGTGGAATTGGGCAAGACAGCTTCAACTTAACTGGTAGCCGTACTGGAGGCTATGATACGATCGCTGATTTTACTCTTGGAGATGATACTATCTTGATTTCCAAAGCTGAATTCGCGCTGGTTCAATCTCAGAATACGACGCTCGATTCGGGCTTATTTCGACTTGGTACTAGTGCGATCGCAGGAGGCGATCGCTTTATCTACGATCAAACTACGGGTAATCTTTTCTTTGACGCAGATGGCACTGGTAAGGCTGCACAAGTTCAAATCGCTCAGTTCTCGAATCAGGCAATGCTCACTAATGTAAATATTACTGTCATTGCCTAACGAAAGTTAACTATCGCAAGCATTAACAGATTACCCAGCAAGAAACAGATCGACTCTTGCTGGGTAATTTGTCATAAATACACATCTAAGTGCAACACAACTGCCAACTTTTAGGGACTTCCGCAGTTTATATTTTTTCCATCGCGCACGATGCCGTTCGCGGAGCGTCTCGTAGAGAAGGCGGGCTACGCACGCAAAATCCAAAACTACAACTCATTACGAAGGTTCGTCGAGCATCAACGTTCTATGGGACTACTTAAGGCAGTGCGTCAGCGACACCGACCTAACACCGCAAGGTCTCTTGACATCTGGGCTGACGCTTTAACTTGACACCAATGGCAAGATGCCCACCCCACAATCTTGGATAATTTATTTCTTGGAGTTCCCTCAACTCAGTCTCTATATATTCACAAAGAAGGTTTTCTCCCCAGATGCCCATTGATTTGGCACGATTTTTGCATAAGAATATTGTGACATCTCCATAGCTGACAAAATATCACTAAAGACTTATGCAAAAACAGCGAAAACCGAGTGAGAAGAGTTTGCGATCGCTTGATTACTTGAATGTCTTTCTCGCAGATGTGCGCGATGGTGTTGGGCCATATCTGAGTATTTACCTGAAAGCTTCAGCAAATTGGAACCCTGCTCAAATTGGATTGGCGATGTCAGCTTCGGCAATTGCCACAGTTATCGCCCAAACACCAGCTGGTGCATTGGTTGACAGGCTACGTCAAAAACGAATGTTGATTGTACTGGCGGCGGTGTTTGTTTCTATCGGCTGTATTGCTATCGGCTTATTCCCCAATTTGCCTGTTGTGATTGGCTCTCAGATTATGATTGGGATTGCAGCAGCAATTTTTCCACCTGCGATTACTGCTATTACTCTGGGACTTGTAGGACATGAGAGATTAGATAGGCGGGTAGGTCGTAATGAAACATTTAACCATGCCGGAAATCTGCTAGCTGCAACTCTCGCTGGTTTAGCAGGTTACTTTATTGCACGTAAGGCAATATTTTTCCTGGTTGCAGCTATGGCCGTGGGCAGTATTATTTCAGTGAGGATGATTCGTGAAAGAGAGATTGACCACGAATTAGCGCGTGGAGACGGTGAAGAGGGGGAAGAAGAAGATAATGAAAAACATCAACAGCGCTATGAAGGCATATTGGAATTATTAAGCGATCGCCCAATCTTATTTTTTACTGTCGCAGTCGTTCTGTTTCACTTTGCCAATGCTGCCATGTTACCGCTAGTTGGTCAAGAATTGGCACAGGGTAAAGGGACAAGTGACACAGTTTATATGTCTGCTTGTATCATTGTGGCTCAGTTAGTCATGATTCCGGTATCCAATTTGGCTGGACGTTTCGCAAATACAGCCCGAAAACCCATATTTTTGCTGGGCTTTGCCGTCTTACCGATTCGAGGAGTGCTGTATACGCTTTCGGACAATCCCTATTTTCTCGTTTCTGTGCAAATTCTGGATGGTATTGCAGGCGGGATTTTTGGTGTGCTTTCGGTGTTGATGGTAGCTGATTTGACTAAAGGCACGGGACGCTTTAATGTTACCCAAGGGATGCTCAACACTGCCATTGGTGTTGGTGCGGGTTTGAGCAACGTGTTGGCTGGGTTTGTAGTTAAAAGTGCTGGTTACAATGTTGGTTTTTTGATTTTAGCAGCGATTGCAGTTGTGGCTTTAGCAGTTTTTTGGTTCTGTGTACCTGAAACAAAAACAGGAGTTAATAGAAAAGCATCACATCAAAAGCATTTAGCGAAATCATGATTGTTTTCAGATACATCATCATTGGGCTGACTTATATCGGTTTGGGTTTAGGATATCTCCCTGGTTTGCGGATGAACCGAGCCAGTATTGCTTTAGTTGGTGCATCTTTACTGATGGCATTCGGGGTATTAGACCTCAAAGAAGCATGGCAAGCGATAGACTATAAAACGCTGATTTTCCTGTTTGGCATGATGGTAATCAGCACAAACTTAGCTTACGCTGGTTTTTTTCAACTAACCCTTGATACAGTTACACACTTTACCCGTAGCCCTTTGGGTTTGCTAATTGTTTTAACTTTCGGCAGTGGAATTCTCTCGGCTTTTTTTTTGAACGATACCATCGCTCTAATTTTGACTCCTTTGGTTCTCGGTTTAACCCAAACTTTGAAGCTCAATCCGATTCCTTACCTACTTGCCTTGGCGGGAGCAACTAATTTGGGTTCAGTGGCTACCTTAAGTGGTAATCCGCAAAATATCCTAATTGGTTCCTTCTCTGGTATCAGCTATCTCGATTTTGCAAAAGCATTGACTCCCATCGCATTAGTAAGTTTGTTAATCCAAATTGGGTTATTGTGGTGGCTTTATCCTGATGTCCGTTCTACTAAATCTTGTCCGAGTGTAACCCCCGTGCGTTACCGCATATTTAAACCGTTGCTGACTAAAAGCCTATTGATAACCGGAGGGCTATTAATTGCATTCTTAATTGGGATGCCCCCAGCCCAAGCAACATTTGTAGCTGCTGGTTTACTCTTCATTACTAGGCGAATCAAACCGCAACGAGTTTTAAATAAAGTAGATTGGGACTTATTGGTGATGTTTTCTGGACTATTTGTTGTGACTGCTGGAGTAGAAAAATTAGGAATATTGAATTTATTTAGCGGTTTAGTTTATACTCCTATGAACATATTAGGAATTACTGCTCTCCTTTCAAATTTAGTTTCTAATGTTCCAGCCGTATTGTTACTACAACATTTAATTCCCCATCCAGATACAAAAACCTGGTTACTATTAGCAGCAGGATCTACCTTAGCAGGTAATCTAACTTTGTTAGGTTCAGTTGCTAATTTAATTGTTGCTGAGGCTGTCGCAAAACTTGGTTATCAATTGTCATTCTGGGAACATCTACGTTTTGGTCTACCGTTAACTGTGCTGACTCTTATCCTGGCTTATTTTTGGATTTAGGGACTTCCAAATAAAAAAATACTCAAAAACCCGGCGAAAAAACTCTCTCCTTCCAATACGGTTCGGATAAGGTTTTTTGATGACACGCCGCTAATTGCAAAGACGCGATAAATCGCCGTCTCTACAATAATCAGTCCTTTGTAGAGACGGCGATTTATCGCGTCTCTTTCCTTAACCCAAGCGTATTGTCTTAGTCATTAGTCATTCGTCAACAATCAAACTTAAAATTTCAGGCTCAAAGCCGCAACGTTCAAGCTCAAAGGTGCAACGTTCAGGCTAAAAGGCTCAACGTTCAGGTTCAAAGGCTCAACTTTGATATTTCAAGAGACTTCCTTGCTTCCTGCTCTTGCTTCCCATCTTTTTATCAGTCAACTTGCGGTGATGTGATGACTTTATCCCGGAAATTTTACGGTATTTTGTAACTGTTCTGCGAGTGATTGGCAGACAAAATCGGATTTTCAAAAGCTGGGCTAATTGCTCATCAGTATAAGGATTGGCGGGTGATTCTTCTGCAATTAACTGTAATAGCATCTGTTGGATTTGTTGAGGAGTACGCCCGCCTACTCCGACAGGAACACATAGAGAATGCAACGGAATTATCCGACTGTTTTGGTTACAAACTAATATATATCGTCCCCGCACAATCCGGCTGATTGTAGAGTTACTAAGTCCCACCGATTGAGCTATTAATTGCTGAGGGGTAGAAATTAAGTCTAATTTATCCCGACTCTGCAAAAAAGCTTGCTGGCGCTCAACTAAAAATTGACCAACTTTGAGCAGATTTTCTTGCCATTGTTGCAATGCTGTGAGTAAATTTCTAGCTTTTTGTAATAATGCTTCTAGTTGTTGGGTATCTCGCCTTGATTTTGGTGATTCCTGCAAAAGTTTAATGGCTTCGGAATTCAGACAAAAACGTTGTTTGATTTCATAGGCTAAAGAAATTTCCCAACTTCCAGCTATTAGCTCAACTTTTAAATCAGGGGTGACGATGTGAGCATTACTACCACCGAAGTTTCTGGCGGACGTGGTTCTAATTCTTGAATTTCATGAATAGCATCGGTGATTTTATCGATATCAATATTTTGATGGTTTTGATGCAGCTTTTGTAATAGTAGTTGACAATTGTGTTTTGCTTCGGAAGTGTTACCAATACAATTTGGTATGTCTTCTAAATAATTTTTAATTAGTAGAAAAGCTAGGCTTTCAGGCTGGTCTTTTAGTTGTACTAACAGACATTCTCGCAGGGAGCGAGTACCAATTCCAGGTGGATCTAAAGTTTGGAGGATAGGCACTACAGCCTCTAGTTCTTTTGGACTCCATATACTACCATCTGCCCAAATTTCTGGAGTTTCTTCTAAGTAACCGGAGTTGGATAACCACTGAGTTAGATAGGTTAAGGCTTGACGTTGTTTTGATGGGATTGATAAAGCTGATATTTGTCCGAGAAGATGTTCGCTTAGGCTTAATTCCTGGGCGATGGGATTGTACCAATTAGGTTTGATATCGTCTAAAAGTGCTTCGCTGTTATGGAAATCAGAGTTTTCTATTATAAATGGATTGTGTTTAGATTCTTCTCGAAGATGGTCGAATACTCGTTTTCCATCCCACGGTAAGAAGCGAACTAAGTACTGTAGGGTTGGGTAAATAACGGTTTGAGTTTCTAGGTGTGTTTCTAGTGTAGATGTTGAGTTTAAGGAATTCATTAGTTAGGAGATAGTGGTTAAATTAAGGCTAAAAATATTTGCCAAAGTCATTTTTTACCCCACCCTAACCCTCCCCTTGCTAAGGGGAGGGAACCGGATTTTTCTTGTTTACCCCCTTTATAAGGGGGGACGAAGGGGGGTAACTATGCGATTAAAATCACAGCCAACGACTTTTCAAACAACCTTTAAGAGCGCAAAGGAAAGAAAGACTTAACTGGATTAAATTAGGAGTTATGAATAGCTTTGTCAAGATTAAATGATATGGTTAGCAGAGCATGGGAATGAGACTTGGAAAGTATTGTGCTATAAATTCCATTGTTTCTTTTTTTGCTCAAGGCTTTCGGCGGAAATTCCTAATGCTTTGTGGGGTTGTTGGGGATA
Organism: Nostoc sp. NMS4; assembly: GCF_017115095.1. Taxonomy (GTDB): domain Bacteria; phylum Cyanobacteriota; class Cyanobacteriia; order Cyanobacteriales; family Nostocaceae; genus Nostoc. Next base: position 46,140 of record NZ_JABXKI010000099.1, read on the forward strand.
AAGTGCTAAAGCATGGCGGATAAAGTTTATTTCTAACTGAGCGATCGCTTGTTCTAAGTTCAAATTTATCTGATGTTCTTGATTAAAAATTAGATGCTCTGGAAGAATGGTTCTTCCTCCAGAAAAAATTGCTGCTCTCTCTAAAGTATTTTGCAGTTCTCGGACATTTCCAGGCCAAGGGTAATCTCTCAGTTTTTCTAGGGCGGTTGAGGTAATTGCTAAGTTTTTAATTCCGTTTCTTAGAGCAATAGAACTGAGAAAATGTTGGGTAAGTTGTTCTAAATCTTCGGGGCGATCGCGCAAAGGTGGCAGTTCAATTCGTACTACGTTAAAGCGATAGTAACAGTAAACCAAAAAGTTTTTCCAAAAGGGCGATCGCTACGCACACCGTAAGCAT
>NZ_JABXKI010000073.1 GCF_017115095.1 Nostoc sp. NMS4
CTGAGTTAATAACTCGCTTTACTAGTAATAAAAAATCTATTTTATTGATTTGTAATGGCAAACTTATCAGATGATCCAAATCTAGGCGATGAAAATTTCAATCTAACTGGTAACATCGGCACAAATTTCTGGTTTGACCAAGGTTTTACACAGCTAGTATACTTTTTTGCTGTGATTACCGTTGCAGTACTATTTTTGATGAGTTGGGTAATTTTACACGAAGCTCTACCAGCCATTAAGCAGTTTGGATTGGGGTTTTTGTGGGGTCAAGATTGGGATACAGGTAATCAGATTTTTGGTGCATTACCCTATATTTATGGAACTTTGGTAAGTAGTGCGATCGCTATTTTTTTTGCTGTCCCGGTGGGAATGGCAGTAGCCTTAGTCACGAGTGAAAACTTTCTACCTATATCGCTGCGAACCATCCTAGCATTTGTTGTTGAATTAATTGCCGCAATTCCCAGTGTAATTATTGGTTTATGGGCGATTTTTGTGTTTATTCCAGTTCTAGAACCTCTACAAAAGTGGCTAGCTAGTACTTTTAAATGGATACCACTGTTTAATACAGAAGACCCTTCTGGGACTAATATGTTGACTGCTGGAATTATTCTAGCCATCATGATTTTGCCCACAATGGCAGCAATTAGTCGTGATGTCTTAATGGCTATTCCTAAAGAATTACGTAGTGCATCTATGGCTTTAGGTGGCACTCGTTGGGAAACAATTTTTCGAGTCTTGTTACCATCGGGATTTTCTGGAATAGTCAGTGCAGCAATGCTCGCTTTAGGGCGGGCTTTGGGTGAAACAATGGCTGTCACGATGGTGATTGGTAACTCTGCTCAAATCAGCGCTTCTTTGCTCGATCCAGCTTATACAATTCCCTCTGTATTAGCTAATGAATTTGCCGAAGCTGAACCGGGTTTACATATAGGTGCTTTAAGTTATTTAGCATTAATTTTGTTTGGGTTAACTCTAATTGTAAATATTGGCGCTGTACTATTGGTAAAGTGGGTTGGCAGGAAAAATAAATAGTACTATCTCATTTGGAGATTACTACAAATAGCTGAGTGTAAGAAGACATTACATTTATCAATCAAAAATTGTCAAACTTATGAGTGGTTATATTAAGTCAGAAACAGATGAATCTTTGGCGGCAGAATTATGCAGTCCTCTGCCAACAGAACGATTAATATTTACTTATGCAATGAATGCGATCGCCTTTGGTTTGACAGGTCTAGCACTCATTCCTTTATTATCAATTTTGTGGGAAATTTTCTTCCGGGGAATATCTGGACTCAAATCAGAAATGTTTGTCAAAGCAGTTATTGATAATGGCTTTGGTAATGCCATTTTGGGAACCATAATCATGGTGGTAATTGGTTCTATTTTAAGTATTCCCACAGGGATCATGACAGGAATTTTCTTAGCAGAATTTAGTCAAACCAACCCAGCTGCTAGTATCGTTCGTTTTATCACTAGTATTCTTACAGGCGTGCCTTCAATTGTTGTCGGCGTATTTGCTTATGGTGTGATAGTTTTGGTAACTAAAGGATTTAGTGCGATCGCAGGTGGTTTTGCTTTAGCCGTGATTATGCTACCTGTAATTATACTGACAACCGAAGAATCCTTAAAACTAATTCCCACATCTCAACGCCTCGCCTCTGCTGCTTTAGGTGGAACTCGCTTTCAAACTACTTTTCGCATTGTTGTAACTACAGCAATCCCTGGAATTACTACAGGCATTTTATTAGCAATAGCTCGTGCGGCTGGTGAAACAGCACCTTTAATTTTTACTTCTTTATTTAGTCTAGATTGGTCAGAAGGATTGTTAAGTCCAACAGCTTCTTTACCAGTATTGATTTTTAACCTCTACAATGACCCCGACCCACAAAAAAGTCAATTAGTATGGACTACTTCTATAGTTCTACTCGGTTTAATTTTATGTGTCAGTATTGTTTCCCGCTTAGTTATTAGGCAGAGAAGACTAAATTGAAGAAGAATTCAGAATTCAGGAGTCAGAATCAAGATGTTTGCAGACTCGCTCTCAGCAAAGCTATAACAAAGACTTTACGCTGCACTATTCGCTTTTTCGGTCAGAATACATACTAAATTCTAAATCCTGACTCCTGAATTCTGTTTTGATAAATTTTTATTTCGCACCCTGAGCAAGCATGAGTAACCTAATTCCAGCTATCAAAGTTAAAAATATCAGCTTTTACTATGGCACAATAAAAGCAATTGAAAAGGTGTCAATAGACATTTATAAAAACCAAGTAACCGCAATTATTGGCCCTAGTGGTTGTGGTAAATCTACCTTCATCAAAATTCTTAATCGCATTAGCGAATTAGAAGGGCCTGTAAAAGTTGAAGGAGATGTAGAATTTTTTGGTCAAAATATTTACGCTCCTCGTGTCAACATCAATCGGTTACGTCGCCAAATTGGTATGGTGTTTCAAAAACCAAATCCTTTTGGAATCAGCATTTACGAAAATGTTGCCTACGGGATGAAAATAGCAGGTAGATATTCAAAATTAGAATTAGATGAAATTGTCGAATCTGCACTTCACAGCGCTGCTCTTTGGGATGAAGTCAAAGATAAGCTCAATAAATCAGCTTTAGGGCTTTCTGGTGGTCAACAACAAAGATTATGTATTGCCCGTGCTTTAGCAGTCAAGCCAAAAGTTCTGCTGATGGATGAGCCTTGCTCCGCTCTTGACCCCATCGCTACCATGAAAGTTGAAGAACTACTCCACAGTTTGCGGTCTGAGTTGACAATTGCGATCGTTACTCACAATATGCAGCAAGCCGCTCGCGTTTCTGATTTTACCGCTTTCTTTAGCACCGATGAAAGTCGGATTGGTCAAATGGTTGAATTTGGTGCTACAGAGCAAATTTTTAACAACCCATTAGACCCCCGCACCCGCGACTACATTTCAGGGCGTTTCGGTTAAGGTACGTTCTAGCGTGACTGATTGATTTTTGTCGAGATGTCTTGTATTAGATAATACTCATAAAGTGTAGTTTAAAAAAATTAGTAATTTATCTTTATAAATAAATTAACTCCTCACTACCCATGAGGGGTATATGATATTAATATTTTTATGTTATACCAGCCCAAATCCTTTTTCATAAGAAAGGATGATATATAGTTAAGGGGCAAAAGATGAGTATTGAAAAACTTTAAACAAAATATATTTAAATCTAATCAAAAATATTCAGTTACCTCAAAGATGGTATATTAATTGAATATTGAAAAAAGTTATGATACGTCAAGTTGAGAAACACATAATAAAAGAGGTGCATGAGTGGTTTGATTATTGCGCTGAAATTACCACAGTTTCCCGCCAGCTTTACAATACGGCTCAATTCACTCAACGCCAAGGGTTTTTCTATGGGTGGGGAACTCGAACACAAGCTAAATTAGACTCTCTATTTAAACAAGACGAAAATTACAAAGCACTTCCTGCAAAAGTTGCTCAACTTGTATTAAAACAAAATGCCGATGCCTCTTCTTTTTTCTGTAGCTTAAATCCTCTTCATGCAGCGATAGACATTGGAGTGGATAATCTCGCAACCATTGTTTTTAACGATCCGACAATCCAACCGATTGCTGTAAATGGTAAGCCGCTAAAATCGGCTAATCAATTTTACAACAAGCAGATTGCAAAATTCCGGGGCTTCCTGCCTAGCGGAAAAGGTAAATCACGGCGTATTACAAATATTGTTCGCAACCGCAACAACTGGCGTTTAACTCCATTGTTCCGGCGCGAACGTGCTAAAAGTGGTGTTGCTTAAACCCAAGTTTTATCATGTCTGATTATATTTGACTAGAAAATTTGGAACTATAAAAAGTCTGTAAAAGATAAATTTTGGCACACAAGTTTAATACAAGTACGTACTAACAGTTTATCTGCTGCATGGCTACTGTATGGCTACGTAATTTCCATGAATCTCTCCTTTTGGAGGTAACATAGTGAAACAGCGACGTTGATTTTTACTACTTTACCTAGTCAAGTTTTGTTTCACACGTTTTAGGAATATGAGTAAACTAATTCCAGCCATCAGAGTCAAAAACTTCAGCTTCTCTTACGACACTCAAAAGATAGTTGAAGGCGTGTCAATGGATATTTACCAAAACCAAGTCACGGCAATTATTGGTTCTAGTGGTTGTGGGAAGTCTACTTTTCTTAAATCGTTAAATCGTATGACTGAATTAGAAGGAGATGTGAGGGTTGAAGGAAAAGTAGAATTTTATGGGCAGAGTATCTATGAGCGTCGTGTCAACATCAATCGCTTACGTCGCCAAGTTAGCATGATTTTTTCCAAACCAAATCTTTTTCCCATGAGCGTTTACGATAATGTTGCTTATGGGGTGAAGTTAGTTGGATGGCATCCGAAAGTCGAATTAGATGGGATTGTTGAATCTGCCATCAAAGCTGCCGAACTTTGGGATGAAGTGAAAAATAAGCTGCACAAATCTGCTTTAGAGCTTTCTGGCGGTCAACAGCAAAGATTATGTATTGCTCGTGCTTTAGCAGTCAAACCGAACGTTCTATTGATGGATGAGCCTTGTTCAGGTCTCGATCATATAGGTAGTATGAAAATTGAGAATTTGATCCATAACTTGCGCTCTGAGTTGACAATTGTGATTGTTACTCACAATATGCAGCAAGTTACTCGCCTATCCGATTTTACGGCTTTCTTTTATAGTAATGAAAATCGCATTACTCAAATGGTTGAGTTTGGTACTACAAATAAAATCTTTACTAACCCTGTGGATTGTCGCACCCGTGACTACGTTTTCGCTCGCGTCATGTGAAGTGTTTCTAAAATTCTAGCTATTCAGAGGGTTACTACATGGTGCAAGCGGAAATGAGGGGTTAAATTTAATTTCCGCTTGCTTTGAGTTTTTCTTGTGCTGGGCAATACGAACTGACATTGACAGTATTTTTTTATACTATATATTTAAAGACAAGTATTTGCTCTATACCACCTAATCATGAAATGTCCCCGGTGCGAATCTACTTCATATCGTAAAAATGGTCGTCGGAATGACAAGCAGAATTACCTCTGCAAAAATTGTGGTAAACAATTCCTTGAGTCTGCATTCCCGCGTTCCCTAGAAACTGACTTGCTTGCTAACAGCAACGGGCATAGTAAAGTATCTATACCTGAAGCTAGAGAACTTTTTTTAGTAAAAAACCTATCAGAAGAAAAAGTTACAGAGAAAAGTCTTAGCCCTTTTAGTTTTATCTTAGCTGAAGAACTGCTGCAAACTATATTATCGTCTGATTGGCTAGAATCTGCTGCGTTCAATCAATTACTTCTCAAAATTCAGCAAAAAAATGAAATTAAACCTCAGCTAGAAACAGGAATTTCTCTTTTACTTTTGGATGCAGAAAACTTAAAATTAGATATTAATTCAGAATTATTTTTAGCTAGCATCTGCAAGTATCCTCTGCAAGTGAAAATAGCATTTGCTAACTGGAGAAATTCAAGTACTGGTAAGCAAGATATTGAATTATATAACCGTGGCTATCAACTTGTCCATGTACCTGGAGGTAAGGACAGTGCTGATGCAAAAATGATCGCATTTGGTTCTTGTATTTTAGACTCTTATCCAACAGTTAAAGAAATCTTGGTCTGTTCTGGCGATGGAATCTTGATTCACCTTTGTAACCAACTTCAAAACCAAGGATTGATTGTTTATTGGGTTCGTAGACAAGGGCAAACTTTGCATATAGACAACCGAAATAGTGGCAAAGTTACTGATTATTCCTTAGCAAGGGCAGCAGAAATTCCATCTTTGGAAAAAGTGGTTGAGATAATTGAAGATTTAATTAAAACTGAACAGGAATCAATTAATGAGCGATTAAACAGTTTAGTCAATGTTGCGAATTTATTTCAAGAAAGATGCGATCTTATTAATATTAAAGAGCATCCCAAAAAACCAGAAGTTGAGAAAACAATCCCCGGTTTAAATAACTCATTTACTGAATCTATTCAAGAAGAAGAAAAAAAAGAAGATTTAGCGGAAAATCCTAATGGTAAAACATTAGATAAAATGCTCTTAAAAATTATTCAAGATATACAAATCAAGTCTCCTGAAACTAAATTATCTGTGTCTAAGCTAGGCTCAGAGTTACGGAGAATAACTGGGGAATCTCCTAATTCAATTATTAAAAAATTAAAGTTAGGTTCCAATTTTACTAAATATTTAGAATCATCTCCCATATTTACATTAAAGGCGATTGGCAAGGAATATGAGGTAATGGCGCTACTCTGCGAGTAAATACTTTTTAGATGTTTACGTACAACCTGAGCCTGTAATTCTGTATTATGTAAAAAGATGTAAAGAAATGTAAATAATACAATGCAGGATAAAGTTGTTGTTATTGTCGGTGCTACTGGTGGTATTGGTTCAGCTTTAACACAAAAACTTGCGCCTACTGGAGTCCGATTGGTGTTGGCTGCGAGAGATGCGGTTCGTTTAACCGCACTGGCTGCTGATTTACCAGGACAAGTTTTGACTGTTCCTACCGATATTACTGACCCCCAACAGGTAGATATTTTGATCGAAAAAACCATCGCTGAGTTTGGTCAAATCGATATTTTAGTGAATGCGGCTGGTGCTGGTATACTCAAGCCCTACAACAGCCTGGAACCTGCTGATTTAGACAAGATGCTAGATGTCAACTTAAAAGGCAGCTTTTACACCACTCAGGCGGCGGCTGAAGAGATGCAAAAGCGCAAGTCTGGTCACATCTGTAATGTAGTTGGAATTCTGGGTAAGCATTCGATGGGGATGGCTGCTGCTTATTCGGCTTCTAAATTTGGTGTTGTTGGTTTCAGCAAATGCATGGCAGAGGAACTAAAGCGTTTTGGTATCAAGTTCACGTTATTCTACTTTGGTGGGGTAGATTCTCCTTTCTGGGATAACGTCAACCTAAAAGTAGACCGGAAAAAAATGCTCAGTGCTGAAACTGCTGCCAATGCGATTTTCTTTGCCCTTTCTGCCGAACCGCAAGCTGTGCCAATGGAAATTAACATTCAACCTGATAGTCATTTGTTCTTTTAGAGTGGCAGTACGTGTACATAATTCTTGCTTAGGAAGGACGTGAAAATCTAGCAAAAAAGGCAAAATTTACAGATATATAAACTGTTATGCTGGATTTTCAATATCTATGAAAATTGATCGCGTTCATTTTTATGTAGAAGATGCCAAAGTGTGGCGGGACTGGTTTGTACGCCATCTTGGTTTTCAAGCAGTAACCGATCGCATCAGTTCATTTCACACTTGTACAGAAGTGGTAAAAAGTGGCGATGTCTGCTTTTTTCTGTCTTCACCACTATTGCCTACAAGTCCAGTAGCTGAGTTTCTGCGCCAATATCCACCTGGCGTGGCAGATGTCGCTTTTGCTGTGGAAGATGTTGAAGGCGCGATCGCCCTAGCTGAAAAACACGGTGCTACAATTCTACAACCCATCCAGGAACGCCAGGTGGGTACGGAATTTCTCAAATATGGCAAAATTGCCGCCTGGGGTGGATTGACTCATACTTTGATCGAAAGGTCATTAGTTTTTGACAAAGGACAAATGACAAATGACAAAGAACAAATAACCAATGACAACACTTTTACCGCCATAGATCACGTAGTTCTGAACGTGGCAGTTGGTGAATTGGATGGTGCTGTAGCTTGGTACGAAAAGATTCTAGATTTTCAACCCCAGCAAGCATTTAAAATTAAAACCAATCACTCTGCTTTACACAGTCAGGTGATGGTTTCGCGTAACGGTAGCGTCCAATTGCCAATTAATGAACCGGCTTCGAGGAATTCTCAAATTCAGGAGTTTCTTGATGTCAATCGGGGGCCAGGAATTCAACATATTGCCTTGCGGACGACTAATCTTGTGAGTGCGATCGCTAAATTTCGTGCTAGTGGTTTATCCTTACTCTCGGTTCCCGAAACCTATTACACCCAGCTAAAACAGCGTCCAGGACTCACCCTATCACCTCTAGAACTAGAAGCGATCGCCCAACAAGAAATTCTCGTAGACTGGCAAGAATATACTTCTTTAGAGGGAGGAAATACTGCGCCCTTATTACTACAAATTTTCACCCAGCCAATATTTGAACAGCCGACATTTTTCTTTGAATTTATAGAACGCCGTTTCCAAGCTCAAGGTTTTGGCGAAGGTAACTTTCGCGCCTTATTTGAAGCCATTGAAAGCGAACAAATCAAACGCGGTACGCTGCAATGATGCCTGAGTACAAAATATCAATTGAAATTCAGCCAGACTCCAAACAAGTTGATTTTTCTGAGATAATTTTAATAAAAATTAACATTTTCCGCCGATGCTAAGACTGATTACTGACTTCGACGGTCCCATTATTGATGTTTCCGAACGGTATTACCGCGTTTATCAATTCTGCTTAGAGAAAACCCGTCACCCAAACCAAGAAGTGCAAGAACTTCCGAAAGCGGAATTTTGGCAGTTAAAGCGATCGCGTGTTCCTGAAAAACAAATCGCCTTAAATTCCGGGTTAGACGAAGCCCAAGCCCAAGAATTCGCCCAATTGCGGCGGCAAACTGTGCATACAGAACATTATTTTAACTATGATACTCTCGCGCCTGGTGCTGTGGATGCACTGTTAAAAATTCAACAAGCTGGAATTGATTTGGCAGTTATGACCATGCGCCGAGTTCGAGAACTAGATTATGCTTTCAAAAAATACGATTTAGGTAAATTTTTCCCAGAAGATCGTTGTTATTGCCTGAGTAACGACTACGTTAAAACTCGTGATATTGAAGATAAGCCCTTGTTAATGGCTAGGGCATTAAAAGAACTGCCCCCAGTTGCTGATACCTGGATGGTGGGAGATACGGAAGCCGATATCACTGCTGCTAAAAATTATAGTATTAAAGTGATGGCTGTAGAATCTGGTATCCGCGATCGCACCCAATTAGAACTTTACCACCCCGACTTAATCGTTAAAGATTTTAGCGCTGCTGTCGATTTAGTCCTAGAACCTAAACGCCTTGTCTAGAAAGACTCTGTAGGCTGCAACAGCTTGAATTATATAATTACTCCCGGTTCGCCCATTTTTTTAGGAGTTAGGAAAATAAATATACCTAAAAGCGTATTTTCAAAAATGAATATCGTTGTCGAGAATTTGGCAGTCAAGAACCTGGTAAAGAACCATAATTTAGCTAAAGCAATTAGTGATTGTGGTTGTCAGAATTTACCAGACAACTAAAATACAAGTCAGAAAAAGAGGGAATCATTGTGACGAAGATTTTCAGACGCTAATTACTGAAGAAATGGAAAATTTGCCTCATTATGAGGATTAAAGAAGAATTCAGGAGTCAGAATCAAGAATTTTTATCAGTATAATATCCTGGATATTGTTAAAAAATTCGCCGCTAATAACTCTTACCTTCGCGGTTTGATATCCTAACTATGTCCACCCAAACTATGTCCACCCAACCCAAAATTCAAAGCATATACACTGATGGTGCTTGCACTGGTAATCCTGGCCCTGGTGGTTGGGGTGTTGTCGTCTACTTCAGCGACGGTTCAATCCACGAAATGGGCGATGCATCCTCTTATACCACTAATAATAAAATGGAGATGCAAGCTGCGATCGCCGCCCTTGAATTTCTGCAAACATCTCAACAAGCCCAACCCATTACCCTTCATACCGATAGCGAATACCTGATTAACTGCGTTACCAAGTGGGTGAAAGGCTGGAAAAATAAAGGCTGGAAAAAGTCAGATGGTAAACCCGTCCAAAACCAAGACCTTTTAGAAATCTTAGATGAACTCAATACCCAACAAGTAAAATGGCAACACGTCCGGGGACATTCTGGTAACATAGGTAACGAACGTTGTGATGCGATCGCTCGCACTTATGCAAGTGGCAAAACCCCCTCCCTACAACAATTATCTTCCATAGATTTTTATAAATCTTTACCTTCCACAAATGAACTAAATGTAGCAAAAGTAGCTGATTATGAAAAAAACTCCAGAATAACTAACCAAAGTCCACAAAAAATCAGTACTTCTGCACCCGAAATAACCGTTATGGAACCATCAACTGGGCCAACTGCGACTGTAAGCGATGAAAAACCATCAGAAATGAGGGTATCGCAACTTCGCAGCTTGGTTGAAACTCTGCGTATAGCTGACGAAATTTCTGAAAAAGGCTACTTAATAACCAGTTCTGAATTAGCAGACTTGATGGATGTCCACGCCAGCGCTGTCACCAGTCGTGGAGATCAATGGCGTTGGCGAAACTGGATAGTGTCACGGGTACGCCGTGAAGGAAATCAAATTCTTTGGGAATTAGAACGCGGGGATCAAGTAGGAGGGGAAGAGGACTAAGGAGTTCTGAGTGCTGAGTCCTGAGTTTTGAATTTTTAACTCTTCACTGCTCACTCTAAACTCTTCACTGCTCACTCTAAACTTCCTACTCAGCACGGGCTAAACCTTAGCTATCCGCTAACAGCACTCCCTACTCAGCACTATACTTGCGTCCCCGCCACTCGCGTGGGGTGCGGAACGCAGATAAGAAGATTCTTAGGACAGCTAGGGGATCGGCCAAAGGGGAAAGCCAGAATAACCAGCTGCCTTTAGCGTTTGTGCGATCGTAGGAAGGTGCGATCGCAATCAGCATACCAAAGCGAATCACCAGCAGGAATAAATTCAGTCCCAGCAGTAAAAATAGGGGAGTGGGCGAATATGAGAGTGTGGGAGAAATCAACAAAAAAGTTAGGACAATTAAAATGGGTAAACCTTGAACCGATGTGAGTAGCCATAAATCTCCCCACAGTTGAGAACGAGAAGTTGCATCTTTGAGGTCGAGACTCCGCCCCCATTCCTTCCACGTCTCCATCGCCCCTTCATACATCCGTACCTTCAACACCTTCGCGCCATCTAAAAAGCCTACTTTATACCCTTGGATAGCAATATTCCGTGCCAAGGTGACATCATCACAAAAAGAACCACTTGCACTGCTATAACCACCCACAGCAGCTAAAACGGAGCGGCGACACAAAAAACACTGCCCATTTGCCATTACGCGTTCTGGTTGCTCTGTATCGATCCCGGCTGGGTCAAATCGGTAAAGCAGAGTCATCAACAAAGCCGGTTGTAGCCAGCACTCCCCAGGATATTTGAGGATGAATTGAGGTGAAAGAGAAACCAAATCATAGCCTTGTGTTTCGGCTGTCTTCACCAAACCAGCAACTAAACCAGGATGTGGTTGGATATCAGCATCCAGCCCCAGAAACCACTGACTAGCCTGTGAGCTATATAGAAAACCATTATGCAACGCCCAAGGTCGCCCCACCCAACCAGAGGGTAAGGGATCATCTGTCATCAGGCGAAAGCGCGGATCTTTCTGCTGTGAGGCTTTTACCAAGTCGGGAGTACCATCACTGGATTTGCTGTCTACAACCATAATTTCCCGAACTTCATAGCTTTGCTGACTTAAACCAGCCAACAGAGGGCTAATGCGAAGCGCCTCGTTCAGTGTGGGAACGACGATACTAACCCTACCCAAAAGCTCAGGTGTCGGCTGTTGGGGTTCTATTGCAGGATTGCGTCTTGGCCCCTTTAATAAGCGCGAAAACAGAATTGCAGTTGCTGGTACTTGGATAAGTAACAATAAAAGAGAGATAGCGCTTTCTACTATCAAAGCGTTGTCATTAGTCATTAGTCATTAGTCATTGGGCGTTAGGAGTGCTGTTAGCGGATAGCTAGGGTTTAGCCCGTGCTGAGTTAGGAGTTAAGAGTTAAGAGTAGAGACGCGATTAATCGCGTCTGTACAAGAGTTAGGAGTTTTGTTTATCTCCTTGTCCCCTTGTCTCCCTTGTCTCCCTTGTCTCCCCTGCCCCCTACTCCCCACTCCCTAATTTCTAGACTTATTTCAAGGCAACTTCAACCTTTGCCTTTGCTACTGATACTTCTTTGGTTACTGGTTCAACAGTAACTTGAGCAGGTGTGGTTGAACTCCTTGACCACAGCGCTACAGCCGGAATCACACCTAGCAATAAGCCAATTAACACAGGAATGGAGAATCCAGCGGCCAAGCTGAGTCCGGCGGCGAAGGCAAAGTTAGTTAAATAAACGACTAAAGGTAGATTGAGTTGCGATCGCTCTAATTTAATCGAGGTATTTCTCCACAATAATCCTGCCACACTCATAAACAGAGCGCTAGTCCCAAACCAACCTAAATAGTTCTGGTAAGGTGTTCCAAAAAAAGCTCCTGGTTGTTCCCAATACCAGAACGGCAGAGAAGTTTGACTCATAGCCGGTTCAAGGGCAAAGTCCCAGCAAGTGAAGAGCAAAGCACCAACGGCGATAGCAGCAATATGGCGACCCCAACTGGGTTTTTGAGCCACTTTCAAACCAGTTCTCGCAATTAAGTAAGACGACAACCCAACATAAAACCAAGATAGAGGAATTGTGAAAGGAACTAGCCCCCCAATTTTATAACCCAAGCCACTTAAGTAGCTATAATCACCAAATGGAAACCCTGTACTAGTTCCCAGTAGTTCACTCCCCAAAGAGATAAACATAGCCGGTAGCATAAATGCTAGCCAAGTTCCTAATCCCAATGTCCGGTAGGCATAAATAGAAACAGCTATTGTCCCTAAGATGATATCAACTACACCACCGCCAGCCATACTTAACTGTACGGCAGTTTCTCCTACCTGCGATAAGTTAAAAATTATTTCGGCATTAGGTACTACCAGTAGCATCCCTACCAGTCCAAAGGCTTTTGACGCGATATGACCAATGAGGCATACGCGTTCAGCAATAATAAGTTGTCTCATGATAATTCCTTAACAAGATGTGACACGCGGCTACTCGGCTGCTAACAGTTTACAAATCTTTAACTAATTTGTACCGCAATTCTCGACAAACTTGTTTGGCTTTCTTGGGAATAGCATAAAGGTCTATTGATTGAAGCTACTATAAAAATATGATGGTAAACTTACTAGTTTAAGCCATATATTCAAAATCTACATATTATCTGTAAGAACTTATGGTTTCTTCTGTTACCGATGTCCATTTATACTGGTAATTCGTTAAAAACGCGAACGTACCTTTAGGTCGAGGAGTGTCAAGCAATAAGACCTTAACCCCATACTAGAAATATAAACCCATGTCAATTTTGAAAAGAGTTCCTTGGGTATCCCTGGCGCTAGTACTGCTGAGTTACAGTACTTTGGGCTGGGTAATATCTGAAACACATGCTTCTATATCTGTATGGGTGGCAACCGTAGTTGCTATCTTGCTTCTAATTGTAACTTTAACGGCTCCTTGGCCGAAGATGACATATTACTACAGTCTTTTTCTGCAATCAAATACTAGGGCTTTCGGCGTTGCCGTCTTAGCAGCTTTCTTATTCTTTATTATGATTGCCTGGTTTCGGGTATTTCTTGATACTTTACTCATCATTTCAGCAACTATATTAGTCAGGATAGACTTTCAAAGAGCGGGTCTTAGGGAAGGGCTAGCTTTTTCAACTGCCTCTATCTTTTCATTGGGAGGTTTAGCTTTGGGTGCGCTAATCTACAAGTTTATATATTCTCAAATTCCGCTAACGTGATAAAATATATCAAAAAATATATCAAAAGCTTACCCATAACTTTCTTTTTCGCTCAGATTCTCAACTTCTTAAAAAAGCCAGGAATCTTGTTTACTATTTACTTCGGTTTAAAACGCAGGTTGATCGAACAGCAGTAGAGAGAGGAAAAAATCCATAATAAAAATGGATACCCAACTAGTAACAACTGCTTTTGTTGCCGATTCTCCTACTTCCTTTGCTCCCCCTTTAGTAGTTAAACCCCAGCTACAGCCAATGACAGCAACCAGCACTCCAAAAATAAACCCTTTTAGCAAAATAATAAATAAATCTGACGGTTCTAAAAAATTTCTGACTGATTCTAAAAATGTTTCGGGAATAATTTGGTAAAACTTTGATGCGGCAAAAACTCCGCCGATGATGCCCATAACTAAAGCCAAAATTGTCATCAAAGGTACCATCAAACTACAAGCAATTACTCTAGGAAGTACTAGATAATCAATGGGATCGGTTTTGAGCATATAAAGTGCATCAATTTGCTCGGTGACTCGCATTGCACCTATTTCTGCTGCAAAAGCAGAACCTACTTGTCCCGCCATAATACTAGCGGTCAAAATTGGAGCCAATTCTCTACAAAAAGCTAAAGCAAAAGCACCTCCCACAGCATCAACAGCCCCAAATCTTACTAATTCTCTCGCCGTCTGAATAGTAAAAATCATTCCGGCAAAACCGCTAACAAGGAGAACTGGAGAGATAGAACCTGGCCCAGCCGTAACAAGATGTTGCAAAATCTTGCGATAGTACGTTTTCCCTTGGAGTAAATGTAGCCACACTTGACCAAAGAGCAGTATTGCTGCAAAACAGCGTGTAATCCAAGATTGCTCAAAATTTGTTTTTGGTTGCAATTTTATCGTCCTTACGACTGATTTTTTTTGCACATTTGTTATATCAATTCTCCAAAATAAGACTACAGATACAAATGGTGGAAACCCAGCCAGATGTAATCTGACTTTAGCTGAAAATAGCACATAAAGCATTGTGAGCTTTTTTGCTGCTGCTCTCATGCGTTGTCTGCTAGTCTGGTCTGTCAAACTAGGAAAAGTAATTGAATCAACTCAAAAGGTTTAAAACTTTAATCATATTTCCAAATAATGTTAAATAATTTTTTATGAGCAGAATAAAATACATAATATTTGTGTTGTTATTAATACTACCTTTCTGCGTGGTGCATCCGGCTTTTGCATCTGTATGTCGCAATTACGATGTCTACGACGGGCTACGCCACCAGATTTGCATTCTCAGTATCAGCAGAAGTGCTAAAAATTACTGGGAATACAGGGTAACCGTTAGCGTGGATGGCATCAAAAGACCCACAGAAGTTTACAATTGTCGGGAACGAGTCAAGGTTCAACAAGCTGGGACGGTTTCGCCTTTTGAGCAAAAAGGCCCTGGTGAGATGATATGCAGCTTTTTTAATTCTTCTCGGCGGTAAACACGCACCAGATAATGAAGACGGTGAAACCTAGATAGATGAATACTGTTAGCCATTCTTGCCAGCTACCAAATGGGTTGTTCATCAGCAAAAGCCGATTAATATTTATTAATCCTACACGCTGATGTTACCAGTAGGTTGCTGTATTTTGAAAGTTGAAATACTCACCGTCCAGCATGAGCAGTGATTCTTGACGCTTCAACGGATTCTGCTACCGAAATAGTCTTACAATTCCTCTGCGTCCGTTTAGAGTCGTGGCGATTCCCCATCCCGACTTGTTCTATGTTTTTGACGGCGTTCCCATCTCTATCGTGTTCAGTGTTGCAATTTAAGCAAAGTATTGAACGAATAGAAAGGTCAACTTTGCCCCATTTAAATCCACATTCGGAGCATACTTGGCTTGTAGGTTACCATCTGTTAACTGTGCGAAAATCACGGCTAAGTTTTTCGGATTTAGCCTCGCACAAGTTCCTAAATTCTCTCCATCCTTGCAAGCTAATTACTCTAGACAATCGGCGGTTTTTAACCATTCCTGACACGTTTAAATCTTCCAAAACAATAGTCTGATTTTCGCTAACTATTTTGGTAGATAGTTTATGCAAGAAGTCTTTGCGGGTATCTGTAATTTGATTATGCAGTTTTGCAATCTTAACGCGAGTGATATTTCTGCGTTTTGATTTTTTAGGCTGACGTGCTAGTTTTTTCTGGAGTTTGCGAATTTTTCTATTCTTACTTGAATAATTAGGACTTTCAGCCGTTTCGCCATTACTCATGAATGCAAAAGTTTTCAAGCCTAAATCAATACCTATGCTTTGGTTTTTAGCATCAATATGAATAGGCTCAGTTTATACTACAAAACTCAAAAAATAACGATTAGCACAATACCCATTTTTCTGATAAAGGAAGACTAGTCAAAAAATCTTAGCTAATTTTCTGGAATCGGTAACAACTGGGTGGTAGTACATATTAGAGCATCGATATTATACTGAACTTCTATAACTAACCTTCGGGGAATATATCCCCATTGTTTCCACTCAAAAACCCGATCGTGAAGATCGGGTTTTTGATGTTTATTAGGACTAATTAGTAAAGCAGTTGGCATACATACCTGTGCGGATAATGTGTAGCGTGCGATCGCATCGCCAGATCTCCACTTTTGCACCTATAGCTTAGACTGATAAAAAAGCTTAGTATCGATGAATCAAAGTGCAAGTGGTACTCCCAGCCTAAAAAAACACACTCATGAAAACCCTGTTGCTACTAAACAACAGCTATTTGGGAAGCAACTAATTGTCCTTACCTTGGAAATGCTTTTGGCATTACCTCTGGGTTTACTCCTGGCAAAATTCCAAATTGGCAGAGTTGCCTGGATATTTGGCGGGATTGCGGCTGGTACAGTTATTCTCCAAGGATGTCGCATTTTTTATCAATATTCTCCCCAACCTAACCGCACCGCCAGAAAAGTGGGAATGGCACTTGTCGGCTTAACTGTCGGGGCTTCCAATGCCCACGCTAATCTAGCCAGTGTTGCTTCTGGTATTCCCATATTTATTTTTCTTACCTTATTTATGCTGTTGAGTGGAAGCTGTATCGGTTACATTTACTCCCGCGTCAGCAAAACCAACCTATTTACAGCAATGCTGGCTACAGTTCCTGGTGGTGTCGGAATTATGGCAGCGATCGCAGCCGATTACAATAAAAATGTTAGCTTGGTTGCCCTCGTTCAGGCGATTCGCGTCACCTCTGTAGTTGTTCTAATTCCCTTCATCGCTAGGACATCAGTTGGTAATGATTATCCGCAAACACTCCCAATCAACGCTGCTTGGCTCAATCTCGATCCATCTCAACTAGAATTACTCTTATTAGTACTGCTAATCACTGGATTAGTAGTTTATCCAGCTATATTATTTAAAATTCCTGCCGGCGATTTCTTTGGTGCATTGTTGATTGGGATCGGGTTTAATCCTTTGCTACATTCGCTGCCTTTTGTGGGTGATATTAGCTTTAGTCCGCCGCCAATAATAAACTTATTGGGTCAAATGCTTCTGGGAATTACCATTGGTGAATATTGGGGAGACAAACCCAACTTTAAAAAGCGGACTGTCGGCTATGCTTTGATGTCTGTGGGCATGACTCTCGTAGCCGGAGCGATCGCTGCTATACTTGCGATGCAATTAACCTCTTGGGACTGGTTAACCTGTCTTTTAGTCACAGCACCAGGAGGATCGGCAGAAATGATTCTAGTTTCCCTGGCATTGAATCATAATGTTGAAATTGTCACAACTGGTCATTTAGTGCGACTAATTGCGATTAATAGTTCCTTACCACTTTGGGTGTTTTTGTTTCGCCGTCTAGATGAGCAAGTTTCTGAACCAGTTTAATTTGCTTAAAAATAAAGGTTATAACAGAGCGATCGCATGAAATTTAATCCAGATTGTGTACCAAAATTCCGAGCGTTCCACCTATCACATATAACTAAACAGATTTTCTGTCAAAACAACTTTAGCAAAGACGATACTCTGAGTCAATTACTCAGCTTTTAATTATGAAAATACAACGCACGATTTACTGGGACAAGCTGACAGAGATTCAAGAATTAAAAGAGTTTTTTGAAGAAGATTTTCAAGGGTTTAAAAATCTCATAGAAAATCGTATTGAAGAGGTTGAAAAATTTTCTGATGAAGCTCTAGATAAATTTAGCAAACTGCGGGCGTTAGAAGTAACTAATGGTTGCACTCAATGGGGATTTCGTCGCGGCGATAAAGAATGTTTGTCTCTAGAACAGACCCGTGAATGTATGAATCTAGTCATGGGATTTATGAAACGGACAGAATTATATTTCCCCAGTGAGGGTCAAATTGAATTTGATGACGAAGAAAAAGCATTTATTCAAGCAGTGCGATCGCTTTACAAAGATGCATTTAAAAACAATGTTAAAGAGTCAGAGCGTGAATACTACGCTGCATCAATAGCCCAGTTTATTGTCATTGGGCATGAACGTATGGAGCGAGCTATGGTATTAGTCAAGCAAAATTATGAAACTCTCTTTTCGTCCTACTACATTGAACGAGGACAAAAATATATTGCTCCCTATTTAAGAGGGTTTGAATAGACATCTCTGAAATATAGCAGTCCTAAATCTTTAGAGGAGTTGGGGTTCTACATTTAGAATTAAATTCTGATTATTTACGGAGCTAAATAATGAGCCTTTCAATTGAGCGTGTTTTAAGTGAAATTGATCAATTGACTCTAGTAGAGCAGATGCAGGTATTAGAGCATTTGGTGAAGCAGATCAAGCAATCTGTTGAAGCTGTTGCTGTAACTGAAAAGCCTAAGCATAAGGTGACTGATTTTTATGGGATAGCTCCCAATCTACTAGAGGGAATGGATGCTCAGGTATGGGTAAATCAGTTGCGGGATGAGTGGGAAGATCGCGAAGCATGGAAGTCAACTTAACGTTAAAAGGGCGGTTAGAAACCGCGTCTACACAGACGAAACCCGCCTACGCGGGTTAAAAACATTAATTTTCTCTTAGTCCGCGTAGGCAGACTTTGTTTGTGTAGCCGCGAATTCCATGAGACTGTTGGCGAATTAATAAGGGGTTTAACCCATCATTCCTCATTACTCTAATTTCAGTCCGTTTCAACGGACTTGAGCTATTAGCCCGAAATTTATTTCAGGGCGGGAAAGCAACGCCAAACCAATGTTTTAGGGGTGAGGGGTCAAACCCATCGAGAATTGACCAACAGTCTCATTCCATTCGCCCAGGCTTAAGTTGACACCAATGGCAGGATACCCACCCCACAAGATGGATAATTTATTTCTTGGAAATCCCTTAAAGGGGGTAACTAAAGTTTGCTAGAGGTTTAAATTTCGCCTCTTAACCTGAACACTCAAATAGATGTAAACCCAACCTTTGGGAAAGTTCTTCACAAACCTTTACCCCCCGTACACTATTACCACGCACATCCAACAACGGTGAAAAAACTCCGATGCCCATTTTATTGGGTACAACGGCGATAATCCCGCCACAAATCCCGCTTTTCGCCGGAATCCCAATTTTATAAGCCCACTCACCCGCAAAGTTGTACATCCCACAGGTATACATCACACTCAAAATATCTTTGATGTAACGCTTATCTACCGCCTGTTCTTTGGTGATGGGGTTAATACCTCTGTTAGCAAGAGTAGCCGCCATCACTGCTAAGTCTTGGCAATTCACCATCACAGCACACTGCTGGAAATAAAGATCCAAAGCCTCTTCAATATTCGGGTCAATCATGCCAAAGTTGAGCATCAAATGCGCCATTGCGCGGTTGCGATGCCCTGTACTGCGTTCTGAGGTAAAAACTGAAATATCAACAAGCACGTCGCGGCCAATATATCGCCGAAACATATCTAGCATTCGGTTGAGGCGTTCAGTAGGGCCGGAACCTATAATTAAACTAGTAGTGGCGATCGCACCTGCATTTACCATTGGATTATAAGGTCGCTTCGATTGCTCATCCAAAACAATCGCGTTGAATGCATCCCCCGTCGGTTCTACGCCAACTCTAGTTAAAACGTAATCCAGTCCATGATCTTCTAAGGCAAGTCCATAAGCAAACACCTTAGAAATTGACTGAATGGTAAAAAGTTGCTCGTAGTCCCCAACTTTGTAAACCTGACCATCTACTGTCACAATGCAAATGCTGAACAAATCCGGGTTTGCCTTTGCCAGTTCGGGAATGTATTTCGCTACTGCACCCTCTCGCAGTGACTTGTACTGGGAATGCAACTCGTAAAGAAAAGCTAATAATGGCGATGGTTCTATTTCTAAATCTCCTGGATGTGCTTGGTTAGTCATTAGGCAGATGGCATTTCCCAAAATACCTACTATATATAGAAGAGGTACACCTGTATATCCCTACAGTTACAAATATTTTGTCAAAAACAGCTTGCTCTCAAAAATCATCCTTGAGCAATTACTGAAATTAAACCAGATAAGATGTATTTTTTGTTACATGAAACATCTGTTATCCAAGCGATCGCAAAGTTTTCTTAATTTTTAAGTCATTAATCCTGAAAAATATTAACTTGGGTATTGTCCTTTTTTTTATACTCAGCAATACGGTATCAAGAAGTTATATATATCACCCATATCAGTCTAGTTATGGAGAACAAAAGTAATGATTGATGTAAGTAGAAAAAACTTTAAAAAAAGAGATTAGACTCAAACTAATTTGCATAATTATTTAAGATGTAACTCATATCACGACTTATTCAGAGTTAAATCTAAATATTTCATTAAATAAATGATTTTAAGTATTTATGCCGATGCCATTTAATAAAAGTTATATTAGCTTCTTATAGGAAATAGCTAAAATCAATGTGATCTAGAATACACGAGTAGTTACGAGCCTTTAGAAGTGATGTGAATAGGGTATCGCTACTTTAGTGTGAAATAAGCGTAAAGTTTTTTTAATAAATTTTTGACTTGCATTAAAAAGCGTTACATAGCCAAAGTCCGCTTTTGAGAAAGGTTTCGCCCTTCAAATTGGCATGGGAATTTGAGAAAGTGGCCGATAGTTACGCTAAAACCCTGATCCCCATGCCAAAAGGTTCGTGTTAGTCTGTTGCAGTTATAAGGAACAAAGTGAAAACGGAACGAGTTCGAGTTTTTCAAAAGGGAAATCACTTTCATTAGTGAAAAATCCCGCAAGTTATAAAACTTTAAGTTCTACAGTCGCTTTCAAAAACGGACGCATGAATCAAAGACATTTGTGGATTATTGTTGCCCTGTCTATGGCTGCTTTGGGTATACCTTCAGTCGGTTGCACTCAAACCACCAAGGGGAATGCGCTAGCATCCCAAAAATCACCTGCCCCTGATGTGGTTAAGGTGGGAGAGTACCAATCCAGAGCAGGGAAACAAACCTTGGATGCTGTGATTACAGAAATTCATCCTCACAACATTAGAGGACGTAAGGCGGCAACCCTTTTTATCAAAAATATACCTGTTCTGACCTTTTTGAGTTCTGTATCAAATACGAATCTTGAGACTAAAAAAGTTGGTGCAATTGGCAATACTGGGGGCGTACAAGGGTACGCCCTTATTGCTAGCAATTTACCGAATGCATTGAATACTGGGAACGCAACAGATGCGATTAACCAGATCAGCGAGGGTGACAATGACCCGGTTCAGATAGCTGGTGTAATAGCAGCTAAGATTAACCAGTTGAACCGGGAAAACGTAGATGGTAGTAAGATTACCGTCAGTTGGAAAGCAGGGGAAAAATCTACTGCCAACCAAGCCCAAAACAAAAGCGTTCCCCTCCAACAAAATGGCGATCGCTATATAATCAAAATTAATGGCGAAGAGTTGGTAGAAATCAACGAAGGTACGCGATTAGCAGGTACTACCAACGATCTAGCGCAAGATGCATTGCAAGCAACCAATCGCCTACGGAGACTACTAGGCAATGCGTCTCCCCTAAAAGAAATTGCGAATTTACCAGTGCGTCAACCAATATCAATACCAAAGCTACCCCAACAGATTGCCGTCGGAGTAGTGCGAGCCACCTTGAGAGGCATGGCTTCTTATTACGGCTATGATGGCTCTGGTACTCGTACTGCTAGCGGTCAGAGATTCAATCCAGAAGAAATGACTGCCGCCCATCGCAGCTTACCCTTTGGTACGCAAGTGCGTGTAACCAACACCCGCAACGGTCGTTCTGTAGTACTGCGGATTAACGATCGAGGCCCATATATTCGAGGTCGAATCATCGACGTATCTGCTGGCGCAGCTCGGATTTTGGGAATGATGGGCAGTGGTGTTGCACCAGTACATATTGAGGTCTTGGGGAAATAATTTAGAGGCTGGGGAGTGAGGGAGACAAGGCAGACAAGGGAGACAAGGCAGACAAGGAGATAAACAAAACTCCTAACTCTTGTACAGACAAAGATTTTTCGCGTCTCTCTACTCCTAACTCCTAACTCTTAACTCAGCACGGGCTAAACCCTAGCTATCCGCTAACAGCACTCAGCACTCCTAACGTTCAATCACCTCTTCCGTCTATTTCGGATATAAACTAACGGGGGAGGGATCGATAAGAACTAGGGGTATTTTTGTGCGCTTGCTGACAACAGTTGCAGCTTTACGCTGCTATTTAACTAAACGCTGCTCAGAAAACAAGCTAATTGCGGTTACTGAGGATCTGAGACTAGATGAGATGACTGGCTGGTATCAGACGGCAGTTGGTCTGGTGCCAACGATGGGGAATTTACATCAAGGTCATTTAAGCTTAATCCAACGGGCGCGGCACGAAAATTCTACGGTGATTGTGAGTATTTTCGTCAATCCCCTACAATTTGCTCCTAATGAGGATTATCAACGCTATCCCCGCACTTTAGAGCAAGACCAAGAATTTTGCGAACAAGCTGGGGTAGATGCCATTTTTGCACCGACTCCGGGAGAAATGGCAGTTCCTCAGAAGAATATACAAGAATCTAAGGTTACACAAGTTATCCCCCCATCTGCTATGATCACAGGCTTGTGTGGTCGTTCTCGGCTGGGTCACTTTCAGGGTGTTGCTACGATTGTTACCAAACTTTTCAACTTGGTACAGCCTGACCGTGCCTACTTTGGTCAAAAGGATGGTCAGCAACTAGCAATTATTAAACGCTTAGTAGCTGACTTAAATTTGCCAGTAGAAATTGTTGCTTGTCCAACAGTGCGGGAAGCGTCGGGTCTTGCCTTCAGTTCTCGCAATCAATATTTGACTGCAACGGCACAAGAGCAAGCGGCTGCATTATATCGTGGCTTGCGACGAGCTGAAGCTGCATTTATTGCTGGCGATCGCAATAGCAACAAGTTGATAGCAGTGGTACAGCAAGAAGTGGCAATGGTCAGCACGGTCTGTGTGGAATATATTGAATTGGTTGAACCGACTACGTTGATGTCTTTAGAAAAAGTTGAGGAGGAAGGAATATTGGCGATCGCAGCTCGTCTTGGTGCTACACGTTTGATTGACAATATAATATTGCGCGATCGTCAACCCATTATCGCCATTGATGGCCCGGCTGGTGCTGGAAAATCTACAGTGGCGCGGCAAGTGGCAGCAAACCTGAGTTTAGTGTATTTAGATACAGGAGCGATGTACCGTGCTGTCACTTGGTTAGTATTGCAAAAGGGGATTGATATTGATGATGAGTGTGCGATCGCAGAATTAACTAATCAGTGTAAAATTGAACTTACTCCTAACCAGGATTTACAATCGTCCGTGCGGGTTTGGATTGATGGCACTGATGTTACCCAGGTAATTCGCACCATTGAGGTAACTTCTCTTGTATCGGCGATCGCGGCACAAAGCGCTGTCCGTCAAGCACTGGTTAAACAACAGCAAAGTTGGGGTAAAAGAGGTGGTTTAGTTGCTGAAGGTCGGGATATTGGTACTCATGTATTCCCCGATGCCGAAGTGAAAATCTTCTTAACCGCTTCTGTAAGTGAACGCGCCCGTCGCCGCCATCAAGACTTTAACACCCAAGGTCAACCCGAAGTGAGTTTAGAGCAGCTGGAACACGACATTGCCGAACGTGACTGGAAAGATAGTACACGCAAAGTTTCTCCTTTGCAAAAAGCTGCCGATGCGATCGAACTTCAAACTGATGGTTTGGACGTTTCTGAAGTCACCGCACAAATCGTTAACTATTACCAACAGCGTTTATCTCAGTGTTAATTACCGCTATTTGCTGTTAGTTTTTTAGTTTTAAAGGGTGGTGGGTGAGTGAATAATCACTCACCATCCTCAAAATTGAAGAAGAATTCAGGAGTCAGAATCAAGACGCGACTCGAAAATCTAATCTTTAGGCAGCTGTAAAAATATTCTAAATTTATTTAAATATTAAATCAATCTCGCTTTCGACTGATTTTTCACATCGTAATTAATCCTACTAAAGATAGAAGTATGAAAGCTTTAATTGCTAAATGCTAATTAGTTATTGGCCTTTCATAATTAGGACTTAGGCACAGGTAACGAAAAATCGAACCACAGTAGACGCTTTGCGGCTACTCTACGAGAATGCTAAGAGCGAACCCGCAGGGTGGCGCAGAGAACACAGAGAAATGAAAGTTTTAGAGATATTTTGCGTAAGTCCTGATAATGAAATATTAGTCATTTTTATTTATAGTCAGGAATTGCTAGCGATTTGACTTATCACCGAAGTACTTTGTTTTCATATTCACTTTGGTAGTAGAATGACGATGTTAAGTTTTATGTTCCCTGATTAAAGACATAAAACCTCTAAAAATAAAAGCTATTAATTTTCCAAACATCTGCAATAGCTTAAAACTGGAAACCGGTAAAGAGAGGATTTGACACAATGGCATTTGTACAAGACCCACTACCCTTTGAAAAGAATGCTCTAGAGCCTTTTGGCATGAAAGCTGAAACTTTCGAGTATCACTATGGCAAGCATCACAAAGCTTATGTAGACAACCTCAACAAGCTCACTGAAGGTACAGAACTTGCTGATAAGTCGCTGGAAGAAGTGATCAAAATTTCCTTTAAAGACTCTTCTAAGGTAGGAATCTTCAACAATGCGGCCCAAGTTTGGAACCACACTTTCTTCTGGAATTCCTTGAAACCCCAAGGTGGTGGCACACCCACAGGTGAACTCGCAGCCAAAATCGATAAAGATTTTGGTAGCTTCGACAAATTCAAAGAAGAGTTCTCTAACGCGGCTGCAACTCAATTCGGTAGCGGTTGGTCTTGGCTCGTCGATGATGGTGGTACGCTGAAGGTGATCAAAACACCAAATGCAGAAAATCCCCTAGCTCATGGTCAGAAGGCACTCCTAACCTTGGATGTTTGGGAACATGCCTACTACATTGACTATAAAAACGCCCGTCCAGCGTTCATCAAGAATTTCCTAGACAACTTGGCCAACTGGGACTTTGCTGCTGAAAACTTGGCTAAAGCTTAATTACTTGGCAGCTTTGAACTGGCTGCGATACCTTTTAGCCAGAGATGTAAAGTAGAAATAATTCAGTTAACACCCTTGTCAGCAGTCACGATAGTAGTCAGTCAAGTTTAAATTCATGGGTAAACGAGTTCGTAGTAAGGACTTTAATCCTTATTTTCTAAGCACTAAAGTGCTTACTACAAACCCTGAAAATTAGCTTAGACATTGTACTAGTATCGTGACTGTTTTTGGTTAGGTGTTGAGGGATGGTGGAGAAATCAAAATATAAAATATATGGATAGCCAAGAACTAGCGCAATACATCGAAGCTACGAATAGCATCTCTAAACCTTGGGTATTGGTACAACTGCGCCTCAAGAAATTGCAAGAGCGTCGAGCCACCCTGACAAACGATGTTTATACTAAAGAATTAGAAGATATTTACCAAGACTTGATGAATTTGGGGGAATGGTGGCGCGGTATTGAAGATGAGGTATTTTAAAGTGAGGAGTTATGAGTTATGAGTTTTCCTAACTTTTAACTCCTAATACCAAGTTCTGTATGAAGATGCGCTAAACCATAAGTACAAAAAAGAAAAACGAACCGCAAAGGACGCATTCGCGCAGCGTCTCGTCAGAGAAGGACACAAAGAAAGAAGTTAAAAGGGAAAAGGGTTTGGCGCAGCCTCACAAAGAAATGGTATAACTCCTAACTTAAAACACTAACTTAAAACACAACCTGATGGCTCAAGCTCTCGATCAAGTCGATTACGATACTCTCGATGCTGCAAAACGACGCTTCATTGATGCCGCAAAACGCACACTTGGCTTTGCAAGCGCTTATGGCATCGTACCCGCGTCAGGTCTGGGAGCGAGCGCTAACGCTTTCAGCTTCAACCTCGCTCCGTTTCTAGAGGCTGGGGCTAGAGAACTTTCGATGACACTTGTACCCGAAGGACTAGGCACAGCAGACGATACCCGCCCTGATGACCTTTCCGAAGAAGAACTTCGACGATTTTGGTGGAATATTGGTATCAAGATCATCTCGTGTCTTACGAATGATGCCGCAACTTCAGGTATGCAGACTATACTTCTCGGTCTTTATCTGCCGTCAAGCACTCCTGAAACAATCTTTACTCCTGCTTTCCTTGATGGGTTTCTGGATGGAGTCGTTGAAGGGTGCAAACGAGTCGGGTGTGTCTATCTCTCTGGGGAAACTCCTCAACTAAAAACTAAGATGATTCCAGGGCGGCTCGACATCGCCGGCTCGGTTTTTGGGGTTATGCCCGCTGGTATCGCTCCCATTGATAGCTCGCGTCTGGATGCCGGAAATACCATTGTTCTCGTCGAAAGTTCGGGGCCTCATGAGAATGGCTTTACCCCACTGCGAAAGCTCGCTGAGTCGCTTCCTGATGGCTATAGAACAAAACTTCCGAGTGGGCAGGAGTTTTGGGAAGCGATGAATGCTGCGTCCTATCTCTACACGCCCCTTGTACAGGCAGTACTTGGCGAGGGGATTCGTCCGACGGCGATGGAGAATATCACTGGTCATGGCTGGCAAAAGCTGATGCGGTCGGTGAAGCCGCTACGCTATGTCATTGAAACGATGCTCCCAGTACCAGAGATATTTACGTTTGTTGAGAGTCATCTTGAGGGCGGGACCCAGACGATGCTTTCAGTGTTCAATTATGGTGCTGGATTCGCATTCTATACAGAGTCGGAGCAGGATGCAGAGAGAATTGTCCTGCTGGCAAGAGAACATCAACTTGCGGCTGTGATTGCCGGCAGGGTTGAAGCATCCCTTTCCCGCGAGGTAGTGGTGGAACCTTTGGGAGTCACCTTGAAGGGAGATACTTTTGGAATTGCGCGAGGGGTATGATGTAGGCCAAGCGATCGCGGCAATAAAAAAGAAGAATTCAGGAGTCAGAATCAATTTAAGTATGGTTTTACACCATGCTTAATTGTACACCGCCATCGATATTTATATTACAGTACAATTTTGATTAACCCAATTATCAGGAATTCTTTCTAAAATACCAGAACCAAATACCTTATTCATTTCTAAATATTCTAGATGAACATAACCAATATGACAGTGACAAGTTTGGTTGCTACAAGGTTGTTCAAATAAAGCTGCTTCCCAGGTATAATCGTAAATATTACCAATTGCTGCTTTAATAAAATGACATCGGTACATTGTCCCGTCACCATCAATAGAAATCACTGATTTTCCAGCCTGACAAGAATGCCCAAAGCTAGGATAATGTTGAGTATTTAATTCATATAATGGGTCGATAGATTGAAAAAATTCTCGATTTTCTGGTGATAAATTAGGAAGTTCAGCTTTCACAGCATTAATCCACAAATAAACGTGGTTTGGTAACTCTTGACGTAAAGCTGCTATTTCCGCTTGAAACTTGGGAAAACCTACAACTCCAACGCTAAATTTGACATTTTTGTTGTCTAGATTTAGGCATTTTTGTAAAAAGCGATCGCGTGACACCCATTCGGAATGAAAAGTTGCCCAAAGCGCCAATTTATCTTTGTTACATTCCTCTACCCAATCTAAATTACAAGATAGATTAGTTTGAATTGCTGCTTTATTAACATTAGGCAATTGCGTTAATTTTATCAGTGCTTGCTGATACCAAGAATGGATTAGGGCTTCTCCCCAAGGAGTAAAAAGAATTGAAAATTGATGTTGGGGATGTTGGGAAATAAAATTAACAAAACGTTCTAAAGATTGTTTATCGATTGCTAATTCGGCGGCTGTTTGTTGGCGTTTAGCAAAGGGGCAATATTCACAACCATAGTTGCAACTGATTAAAGAACCGCGATAGAGGATAGTGAGGTGCATAGTAATAGTTATTATTGAATATTAGTTAAATTTGATTATTCGCAGACAGAATAATATCTATCTGGTGTTTTTTGTCTCTCGGAAATAACTTCAATATCAAATTGATTAAATTCTTTAATTATCTCATCAGTTAAATAATTATCAGTAATATCAAGAGTATCTAGTTGACGAATAGATGGACAATTAAGTAAACATTCTGCACCCTTGCATCCTAAGTTTCCAACTGAAAGGTCTAGTTCTAGTAAATTTTCAAGAATTGGAGAATCTACTATAGCACAAGCCAATTCATCTGAAAAGTTACAATCACGTAATCCTAAATATTTAAGATTTGGAAATATATAAGGACAATCTGTGATGAATTTAATAACAAAGTCATACGCCCAATTACTTGATCCCAACCATAATTCAAGGTATTCCAAGGCTGGTAATTCTAGTTGGCAAATTTCATCAAGCACATCATAATGGGAAAATGCATATGACTCGATAATAATTGCTTTTAAATTTTCATGTCTAACTGGAATGAATTGCATCCCGGTGAAGTATTTGTAATACCTGGAAGAACTATTGCAGCGAATCTTTAATACTTCTAATTGTGGATAAGCTAACAAAATATAACTTAAATTACTGTATACAAGTGGCAAGTAACCCAATTCATAATCATTAACATCTCCTATAAATAAAGCTTTAATATTACTAAGTTGTTCATGAGCATTAAGTAATGCATCCATAACAGGACGGAAAGTGTAATCTTCTAAAGAACTTGTGTACCACAATCCGAATACCAAAGCTTCAATCTGATTAGCGAGAGGACTTTGCAACAATATTTGCAGCTTGTCTACACTACTCATAACGAGTTTCCCATAGCGTTCTGCTGGGATAATCCTTAAAGCGTAAGCTATATCAACTGTGTCACTAATCTTAGTGGTAGGATCAAATTCAATCACTTTCCGGTTAGCGAATGTAGTTGAATAACCACAAGGAATACTATAGACTTTTTCAAAGCTCGTCCAGAATTTGTAATTTTTTAAAGCTAATTCTACTTGAGGATCTTCTATATTTTTTAAAATTTTTAATGCTGCTTTTTGAACTTTCCTAGATTTATTTTTCAAAGCTTCAATTAGCAAATATAACCCTGCATCGCCATAGTTTAATGCTTCACTTACCGCTGCAATTCCAACTTCAATATTGGAACTTGATAAACGTCTTTTAACACCTTCAATCCCACCTAAAACAACACCTTGTACTGGTGGCGGTGCTTCTCCTCCGAGTACTGCATCAAATTCTCCAGGCTGATTTTGATTGTTTGTCATATTTTTTCCAACGGTAGATGTAATATAAATATCCGTAGAAACGTGATTAATCGCTTCTCTACAAATCTTTTTGAAACCCCACTATTTCAATTCATAATCCTGCATTAATTCCTGAACTTTCTCAGAAAATAACCACGCGCCAATAGTGTCAGAACGCTCAATGCCAAATTCAGTTAACTGTAAAATATCCTCATCTTTTATCGCCAAATTCAAAGCAAGCAGTTCTGAAAATTCTGGAAAATCAGCGTATACTTCACTACCAAATTGCTGACGATAACTAGCACAATTCAATCCTTCATCGGAAAGCAAAGATAACAAAATATAGCGCCGACGTTGTTCTTCAGCATTTAGTTGAAAACCATAGTGCGCGTACTCAAATGACTCATCTGCTGTTTGAATATATGCTTGTAAAATCTCGCTGATTCCCTTTGCTCCCACTGCATATTCGTTGGAGTAGTGCAAAGTATTAGTATAAGAACGTGCGCCACAACCTAAACCAATCATCCCGTCGGCTTGACAGCAGTAGACGGG
The DNA here is from genome assembly GCF_017115095.1 of Nostoc sp. NMS4. GTDB lineage: Bacteria > Cyanobacteriota > Cyanobacteriia > Cyanobacteriales > Nostocaceae > Nostoc. The sequence goes on from NZ_JABXKI010000073.1 coordinate 29,726, forward strand.
AGATGAGGGAGAAAGATTGCTACCTTGTCCCTCTTCCAAGCGTCGAAACATCCGCATGGAAACTTGCGTATATCCTTCTGACAATAATAGCGATCGCCCTTCCCGATAACAAGCTAAACGAATATCGTCCCATTCTCGATCTGTGCGTCCCAAACCTGTGAGCGATCGCACGTACAATGGATATAGATAAATTTCTTCTGGTTGAAAACGCAAGGTAGCTTGTATTGATTGCAACCAAGTATTTACTGTTTGTCCGGGTAAACCGTAAATCAAATCAATATTCAGAGTGGGAAATCCCATCTCTTTTATCCTTGTCAGGGTTGCTTCTACTTGGGTAGTAGATTGACGGCGCTGGGTGGCTAAAACTTCCGAATCGATGAAGCTTTGGACACCAATGCTAACACGATCGACGGCGTGCGATCGCAACAACTTTAACTTATCCTCAGTGGCGGTTTCTGGCGAAACTTCCACAGAAATGGGAATTTCCAGTAACTTTGCACCCATCGTACTTTCGGCAATATTGAGAATAGTTTCGAGGTGCTGAATCGGTAATTGGGTGGGAGTTCCGCCACCAATAGCGAACCTAGCAAATGACGCATCACCCAACACCGCTTTCATTCGTTGCGCCTGTCGCTGTAACGTGCGGACATATTGACTCATAAAATCTTCATTGTGGCTGACTGTAGTAAACAGGTTGCAGAACCCACAACGCATTTCACAAAACGGTATATGTATGTAGAGAAATAGCGCTTGCCTATCTTGCTGCGCCCAAAGTTCTGGGAGATGCACAGGTGGAGTGAGGGGACGGTAAGCTGTTTTGTGGGGATAAGAATAGACGTATGCTTGATAAGGAGACTCGGCAATTTTTGATTTAAGATTTTGGATTGTCAGCATAAGATTTAAAAGAATTTAGAACTCTGCGCCTCTGCGCCTTTGCGTGAGTTTTCATAAAATAAACTCTGCATAGGGAACAGTCCAAACCACAGGATGGCTAAGTCGATGTCCAGTGTAACCATCTTCACCATAAGTTGTCCCGTGGTCGGAACAGAGAATGCAAAAAGTAGAATGCCTTTGTCGTATAATATTCCAGAGTTTGGCCAATTGGCGATCGACATATTCCAAAGCTGCGGCGTGAGATTCAATGGTATCGATTTTATCTTTTGCATCGGGAAGATAGAAATAATTTGGTTGATGCAAAGCCGAAATATTTATAAATAAAAATATGCGTTGATTATTTGGCGTTTTTTCTAAAATTTGTCGCGCCAGATTTACCTGATTTTCTGTAGATTCGGGGTTAGTAACACCTAATTCTGGACTCCAATAACTTTCGGCAAACATTGAGGGAATTACATTACCTAAAGGGTTGCATTTGTTGAAAAAACCAACTCCACCAATGCAAACTGTATAATATCCCTTTGCAGCTAATCCATTAACAATATTTGAGCTATCTAACACACAAGTTGTATCAGTTGTAGTGGTACTTCCTTCAAATCCCAAAGCAAAAAGACGGGGGTGAATTCCAGGCGTTACAGGTGTGGGTAAAAAGCCTGCAAAAAACGCATGATGAGAAGCATAAGTGAAATTTCCGGGTGAATGGCGTTCTTCCCAGCCTGTTTTAGGAAGTACTTTTGCTAAGTTTGGAGTGCGTTTTTGTGCGAGTAAATCTTTGGCTACGTCGTAACGTAGTGTGTCTAATGTGATAAATAAGATATCGTGATTTCCAACTATTTGATTCATATTGAACATGGCGAAGAAAAATATTTTTTTATGCTCACGCAGAGGCGCAGAGTCGCAGAGAGTAAAGAGAAATTTATAAAAATCTCTGTGTTTTCTGTGTCTCTGTGGTTCGTTCCAAAATAGCCTTAACTTCACTCGTGTAAGTATCCATACCATTCCACAAAATACCTGGTAGTAAATCACCGAAAGCATTAATCTCTAAAATCGCATGAGTTTTCCAATCTGGTAAAATTAATAAATCAACTCCGCAATATAAACTATTAGGAAATAGCGCTGCTGCTTGTTCACAAGTTCGCTTCATTATCTCCCAATTTTCTACACCAAGTTTTGCTAGAAATTCCTCAGTATTTCCCCGTTCATTGCCCAAATGCAAATTTGTCATGGGACTTTTACCAAGGCGAACAACGATATGCTGTGCTTCACCATTGATAACCACCACACGCACATCAAATCCGCATTCTTGTAAATGTGCTTTGGGTAGCCATTCTTCAACTTGTACGCCTTCTGCTGTCAAGATATTGATAATATCGGCGATTTCTTCGTGATGGGTATAGTGCCTAATTTTCCGGGAGTTGTAAAGCAGAGTTTGCCCATTTTCTCGCACTCGTTCGACGGTGGTAATGGCTGATTCAAAACGCGAATTTGCGCGGTAAGCAACGACTCCAGAAGCTGCGGAACCGTGGGAAAGTTTGACGAATACTCGTTCTATTCCCTGCATTTGCATTTGTTCGCGTAAATGTTCGTAGTTGTGGATTTTACCTAATGAACGCGGAACGGGGATATTATGATGGCTGAATCTTTCGTGACAAGCTGGTTTGTCAAACATCACAGCGATATCTTGGGGATGGTTCATCAACTCGCCATTTGTGAGGAGGGGAGAAAGTTGGGTTTCCCATTTTTGCAATAGATACCGCCAGCCTAAATACCACTGTCGCGGATAGAGGATGAGTCCTTTGTCAAATTCTAATTTTGTTGCTGCTTCTGCACTGATATATTGATGACTGGAAGTAGAAAAAATCTCCTTACTCCCTTCTGCAATGATGGCTTTATCAACATCAAAGTTTTTTTCTGGAGAGTCAAAGCGGATAATAGTGTTGGGTGTATTGAATTGTTCGAAAGTTTGTTTTCCTGCTATTAAGTCGGCGTAATCTACTACCGTGGCTGGTGGTAAGTTGAAATGGGCGATCGCTTCTTGGAGGAAACCGACACGGCGGTTTTCGGGGTTGGCGATGAGGATAAAATTTAGCATTATCTAATATATTCTTTATTCGTGTAATGCCCAATAACGTGAACCTGCTTCTCCTCGACGATAGTTTTCTTCCTGCGAATCTGCAATTAATCGACAATCAAGTTGAGACAATTGTTGAATTATCTGTGGTGATATACAGTTTTTAGAAATATTGAGTGTATGAAGCCGATTTACACTTGGACAATTTAGCAAATTTTCTGCACCGTTATCAGTTAAAATTCCCATAGATATATCAAGCACTGCTAGACGTTCAATAATTGGAGATTGTACTAAAGCTTCTACAAGCACGTCAGTATTTTCAAAGCTTGGTAGAGCAAGATAAGATAAATTAGGAAGTAATTCACCTGAAAATAGTGTCTCAAAAAAATCAAAATGTGAGTATCTACAGCGTCCTCCCCATAATTCCAGATATTCGAGTGATGGCAATTCCAGAGTACATACTTGTGCTAATGCGCGAGCATAGTTATCTGCTGTTTCTAAGATTAAAGTTTTTAAAGATTTAAAGTTTTTAAAGATGGATGGTAGATTTTTTTTGAAAAGAGATTATTATGAGGATTTCCGTGTATTTTCAGCACTTCTAATTTGGGAAAATTCTCTAAAATAGAAATCATATCACTTAAATAAATACGTGATTTTTTATATTCATGTTGACGGCGATCGCCAATAAATAAAGCTTTTAAATTTGTTAATTTTTGACTAGCTTTACAAAGCATATTTATGAGTGTCAGACACTCTTGGTGATATATTTCTAAGTAACTTTTATCAGGCATCCAACAAGCTAAAGCTTCAACTTCACTGACTTGGATATCATTGAGGAATACTTGAAGAGCATCTAGATTAAAATCTTCAACTACACGAAATTCTCCACGAGGATTTGGCTCCTCACGATAGAGGTTAACATTGTAAGCTGTACTAATTGCAGAAGTGATTCCAATATTTGGATAAAAAGTTTCAAATTGCCAATCTTCTAGCATAGTAAAACATTGCTGAGGATTATGTCTCAATAAAGTTTCTTTACCCTTTTCTCCACCTTTATCCCGCAGAAGACAAGCAGCAAACATCTGCACTTTATCTGAAGGGTCTTTCAAGGCTTGAATTACTAATTGAAAACCTTCTTCTTGATAGCGTAAAGCATCAATCAATGCAGATGCTCTTTCTCTAGCTTCAGGGCTTTTCAAGCGATTTTTTACGCCTTCAATTCCTCCTAAAACCACACCACTAACAGGAGGTGGTGCTTCACCACCAAGTACAGCATCAAATTCTCTGGGTTGATTTGGATTGTTGTTCATTTTAGATAATCTTGTATTATTTTATTATTTTATTCCCAGACTGAGTAATAGCGATCGCTAAACTGAGAATCTGCAATTACTCGACATTTCAACTCAGAAAATTGCTCAATTATATTTTTAGGTAAACGATTTCCAGAAATATTGAGAGTATGCAAGTAATTAATTATTGGAGACTTTAATAAAGCACTTCCATTACCTATATTTCCATCTGTTAACTCAAGTACCTTCAGATTTCCCATAATTGGAGAATTAACAATAGCTTGAGCAACCTCGCTCATATTTCCACATTGTCTTACTGCTAGGTATACCAATTTAGGGAACGACTCACCCGAAAGCATAGGTGCTAAACTATCGATATTGATGTTGCTTAAATCACTTCTACTTAGCCATAGCTCAAAGTATTCTAGAGATGGTAAATTTAAATTGGAAATTTTCGCAATATTACTATCAGATATCCCATCAGCATCAACAATCAAAGTTTTTAAATTCTCATGTTTTAAAGGGTTTATAGGAATAATAGAATTATTTTGAGAGTTGCGAACCTGTAGTATTTTTCGTTCAGGCTTGAGAATATCTTCTTCAAGCATTCGACCCCGGATATGAAGTAATTCTAAGTAAGGATAGGATTTTAGTAGAGGATGAATACTACATACCTTGATATTTGATTCTCTATATTTTATATTGATGAGGTCGCAGCAATCTCCAATTAATAATGCTTTCAAACTCGTAAGCAATTCACGAGCGTTAACAAGTGTGTCAGCAAAATCTTTAAAGGCGATTTTGCAATTCGGATCTTTGTAGTAAGCTTGAAACTTGATTGCTTCTATGTCTTTAGCTTTCGGATCTTGAAGGAAGCGCGATAATTTATTTTTACTATTTACATAGTTTTCATTATATAAACAATATGCCTGACCTATTGGGTCTTTAATTCTGTCATAATAGTAATCTTCCCAATCTTGAAATGTCGTTAAAACTAACCAAGGGTCATAATCTAGTAATGCCTGCTTACCTTTAGTACCAGCTTTGCGTAGTAAACAAATAGCACGATCGTGTATTTCTTCTGAAGGATCGTATAACGCTTCAATAATTAAATCTATTCCTGCGTTACCATATTTCAGCGCATCTTCAAGTGCTGAAGTTTTCACTTCATCATCTTGGCTATTTAGACGATTTTTTACTCCTTCAAGTCCTCCCAAAACTACAGCGTAGTTTTGATTTTGCTGTTCTCCACCAAGTACTGCGTCAAATTCTCCGGGTTGATTATAATTATTATTCATAGTTAAAATTGAACTAATTAAGAGAAAGTTTTTTAACCCGCGCAGGTGGTCACTGAGCTTGTTGAAGTGCGGGTTTTGTCTGTGTAGCCGCGACTTCTAGTCGCTCATTACTGTAAATTTCACTCAGAAACAGAACAATAGCGACCGTCAATGTAACTATCTTCATCTTCTGCTTTCTGATTATTTGCCAAAACACGAACATCCAAATCAGAGAATTTCTCAATCATTTCCTGAGATAAGAAGTTTTCTGAGATATTGAGAATATCAAGATTATTTATCGCAGAAAAATTCAGCAATTCTTCCGCACCAGCATCAATCAGCGTTCCCATTGAAAGGTCAAGTACGCTGATATAATCAAGAATTGGAGAACCTATAATAACGCTGACTATTTCATCGGTAAATTGGCTATTGCGTAATCCTAAATAATTTAACTTGGGAAATTTTTCTGCAAAAATAATTGGATTTAAATCTTCAACCCAACAATCTCCGCCGTAATCTTCACTACCAAACCATAATTCTAAATGTTCCAAGGCTGGCAGATTCATATTACAAATTTGTGCAACAGTATCCCGACTTAATCCCCCAGTTTCAACAATCAAGGCTTTGAGGTTATTATGTCGTATTGGCGGACTAAATTGTAAACGATCGCCTCCACGAACTTGCAAAAATTCGAGTTTGTGATAAGCTTGTAAAATGGGACTTATATCGCTTTGTTGAATCCAAGATATTTCCGAATCCTCAGAAGTAATATCACCAATAAAAACAGCTTTGAGATTAGTTAAACGTTGTTTAGCATCAACTAAAGCTTGGACAATACTACTTGAATCAGTCTGTGATGTTTCTGCCCACAAACCAAACACTAAAGCTTCTAATTTGTCGGCATTGGGTTCTTGCAGAAGTCTACTAAGTTTACTGGGTAAATTCTCATGATTTTCATACTCAAACCTGAGAGCATAAGCATTGTTAACAGGTTCAACAATACCTACATTTACATCGAACTCTATAACTTGCCGATTAGCAAATTGAGGAACATGATAACCTTGATACCCTTGATACTGGTTAAATCTCTCTTCCAAGTTCCAAGATTTATATGCTTGCAAAGCTTGTTTGACTTGCGGTTCTACTTGTTGCTTCAATAGTCGATAAGCAAAACGCTGCACCAATCTCGATTTATCTTGCAATGCTTGAATTAATACATCCAACCCCGCATCACCATATTTCAAGGCTTCGCTAAGTGCAGCAACCCGCACTTGAGTCACAGGATTTGATAAACAACGTTTAACCCCCTCAATTCCTCCTAAAACAACTCCATCCACAGGAGGCGGAGATTGTCCTCCCAAGACTGCATCATAATCTCTGGGTTGATTTTGGTTCTCTGTCATGGTGCTTTACCTTTTGATTCTTTATTAGAATTCCCAAAAATGCTACGCATACATCAATGCAAATAATTGCCGTTGACGGAAATTTAGTAGAACATAGAGATAATTGTGGCATTTCTAACACCCTGAAAAAATCAAGAAATTATACTTATGGCAGAGTATCAGAAAGTTGAGTATCGCATTGCTAAAGATGGTAAAATTACTGAAACAGTAATTGACGCTTCTGGTGCAGCTTGTACAAGCACAACATCTGGAATCGAAAACGCTTTAGGAGAGGTAGAAACTCAAGAACTGCTTCCTGAATATTATGAGGGAGACGACAATGTGACTGGAACAGAACAACAGTCTCTCAAGCAAAAATAGGAGGGACTTAGACGATCGCAGATAACCTGTTACATATCTAAGGAATGGGGATGTTTTCTATGGAAAGCCTTTTGGCGATCGCAATCGGATTTTTAGCGTTACTTTTGATTATTCCAGCAATTAGCGCTGCGATCGCCTCTCAATCAAACAGCCTAACTGACAAGTTACAGTTGGCGCGATCGCAAATTGAATTACTCGAAAATGAACTAAAAGCAACTCATCAAAATTACTTAGAGCTAGAGCAAAAGTTACACCAGCTTGTTTTGGAAAAAGCAGCACTGCATCAAGATGGCTTGCGACTGCATGAGGAATTGCAGCAGCAGCGTCTTGAACTGACAGACGAAATACGTTCTTCGACATTTGAGCAATTGCAGACATTGTTAACAAACTATCCCAGCATCCATCAGATGGTGCGCGTTAAGCCAGAATTACCTGCGAAAAATCTGCTTTCGATGTTTACGTCTTTAGATAACCTCCTCAATAAATGGGGTTACGAACAGATAGGTAAACCTTGGGAACAAGTACCTTACAATCCGCAAATTCATCAACCAGACACTGCTGATATTGCTGAAGATGAGTTAGTTTATATCCGATTCATTGGTTATCAGCATCAAGGACGAATTCTTGTCCCTGCGAAAGTTAGCCGCACCTTACCGGGAGGGGGGAGGTGAGGGGGCAATCAATTCAAAATTCAAAATTCAAAATTCAAAATTAAAGAACTTCTGCCTCCTGTCTCCTCTTTCCCAATGCCCAATGACAAATGACAAATGACAAATGACTACAGTAATAATTGATTTTGGTACTAGCAATACTGTTGTTTGTACTACTGATTTGATTACGCAAAAACCACGGACATTGAGATTTGAATCGATGTCGCGCCGCTTTGAGGTTGGGGCAGAACAAGTTAGCGTTGTACCCAGTTTAGTATTTGTGGAAGGGCGCGATCGCATTTCTTTTGGTGAATCTGTACGCGCCAAACGCTTAGGGTTTGCCCAGCCGGAACGCTGTTTTAGAGCTTTTAAACGCGATTTGGCAGCAGATTTTGTCCCACCTCCCCGACAGTTGGATGGTAATAGTTATAGCGCTGAGGTGGTTTCGGAACTGTTTCTCAAGGAAATTTGGCAACAGGTTGAACAGCAATTACAACCCACTAGCGTTATTTTCACAGTTCCCGTCGGTGCATTTGAGCGATATCTTGACTGGTTCCGCAACTTGGGCGACAAGTTAAATATTCCCGCAGTGCAAATTGTCGATGAATCTACCGCAGCCGCCCTTGGTTATGCTGTCAAGCATCCTGGGGCTGTAGTTTTGGTGGTTGATTTTGGCGGCGGTACTCTAGATTTAAGTTTAGTACGAACTGTCAGCGCTGAATCTGAACAGCAAGTAGTGCGTGCCGAAGTTATCGCTAAATCCGATGCTTTTATTGGCGGCGTAGATATTGATACATGGATTGTCGAACATTACCTGCAAAAAATCGGTTCCTCCCGTGCTGATGTTGGAGAAATCGGCTTTATGAATTTGCTGGAAGTAGCAGAAAGGGTAAAAATTCAAATTTCGGCAACAGATGAGGCGAAAGAAAGTTGGTTTGATGACGAAAATTTTATGTCCCATGAATTGCAATTACATCGGGACGAATTAGGCGAAATTTTAGAAAATCAACAATTATTAGAACAGCTAAGACAAACCCTAGATGAAGTATTAGCGATCGCACTTGCTAAAGGTATCAGCAAATCTACAATTGAACAGGTTTTATTAGTGGGTGGTACTTGTCAAATTCCCGCCGTGCAACAACTAGTAATTTCCTATTTTGGACGACAGAAGGTAAAGTTAGACAAACCCTTTGAAGCCGTCGCACATGGCGCATTAGCTTTAAGTGAAATGGCAGCAATTGATGATTACCTGCGCCACAGTTATGCTATTCGTCTTTGGGAACCCCACAGCAAAAGTTATTCTTATTTAACTTTAATTGAAAAAGGGGCAAAGTATCCAGGAGCGCGTTCTGAAGCTTTAACTCTGCAAGTCGCCACAGAGGGACAGCGAGAAATTCGCCTTGATATTGGGGAAGTAGCAGAAGTTTCCCAAGCGGAAGTTTATTACGATACTCAAGGAAGGATGACGAGTAGCCAATTAGTCAAACAAGATAGTTATCGCTCTTTGGAAACTCATCATCAACAGGTATGTGTCGCTCATATCGAACCGCCTGGACAAACGGGAATAGACCGAATACAAGCACAATTTGAAGTGAATGAACAACGGGTGTTAGTAGTGACAGTAAAGGATTTATTGACGGGGGAGATGTTAGTTGATAAGGGTGCGATCGCTAAACTCAAATAATCTTATCTTTGCGCCTTTGCGGTTCGTTTAAAAAAGAACTGTAATCAAAAATGGGAATACTAATAATAGTAAAGTGGTAAAAATGCAATGACAGAGAATCAGAATCAACCTAAAGAATATGATGCTGTACTTGGTGGACAATTACCACCACCTATTCATGGCTTAGTTTTAGGCGGAATAGAGGGTGTAAAGAAGCGTTTGGTTAGTATATCTTTTGAACAAAGAATTGCGGCGCTAGAAGATGCACTCAATTATGGAGAAGCAGGTTTAGAATTACTAATTCAGACTTTGACAGATGTATCACCAGAAGTACAACAAACCGCTGAAAATTTGCTTTTCCAGCATCGGACAGAACCAAGAGTAAAACAAGCACTACACGAGTATGATCCTTGGCTACTTTTTGAATGTCTGCAAACAATCATCGGACACACAGATGATGTTGATAGCGTAATCATCAACCCTGATGGGCAAACTATTTTTAGTTGCAGTAGTGGCAAAACAATTCGACTATGGAGTTTATCACAAAGACAGGAAATCTCTACTTTGCAGGGACATTCCAGAGGTATCAATTCTATTGCTATTCACCCTAATGGGCAAATTCTCGCAAGCGGTAGTTATGATGAGACGATTAAACTTTGGGATGTCGAGACAAGACAAGAACTCCGTACACTCACAGCACACTCTGGTGGAGTTCATGCGATCGCCATTAGTCCAGATAGTCGAACTTTAATCAGTGGTGGTGCAGACAATACTGTTAAAGTATGGGATTTTCAGACGGGAAATTTACTTCGCACTTTAAATGGTCATTCAGAAGCTGTTTATGCTGTTACCTTTCACCCTGATGGACAAACTATTGTCAGTAAAAGTGATGATAAAACTCTAAAGCTGTGGTGTTTTGATACAGGGAAGGAACTTTACACCCTGCCTACTGGATCTTCAGGTGGGCGTACATCTTTAGCTTTTAGCCCCGATGGGCAGATATTAGTTAGTGCTTGTCGTGAAACACTAAAGCTGTGGGATTGGTCAAACAAACAGGAACTTCACGTTTTGAGAGGATATTTAGACTATATTCAATATCTTACTTTCAGTTCGGGAGGAATTAATAGCTTTGCTATTAGTCCTTATGGTCAATTGCTTGCTTGTAATATTATAAATCAACGGATGATATTAGTGTGTGATTTACAAGTAAAAGAGCAATTAAATACACTGAAAGAACCTCATCATAGCGCTTATAGTCATTGCCTTGCACTTATACCAAATAAACAAATTCTTGTCGATGCTAATCTTCATCTTCTTGATCTATGGAATTTAGATACAGGAAGACTAACCCGTACTCTAACAGCACATTCTCAGAATTTTAAGTCTATTGCAATTAGTTCAGATGGAGAAACTTTAGTTACTGGTGATAAGAACAGTATAATTAAAGTTTGGGTTTTGCCTACAAGAGAGGAAAAACTTACCATAAATGCACAATCAGGTAGTATTCTGTGTGTTGCTATCAGTCCAGATGGACAAAATCTAATCAGCGGTTGTGAGGATGGCACCATGAAAGTATGGGACTTACAGACAGGGCGGAGAAAAGCCATTTTCAACGGACATACAGATGGGGTTTATTTTGTCGCTATTAGCGCTGATGGGCAAACTCTTATTAGCGGTAGTGTAGATGGGACTATTAAAATATGGGGAATGCCATAAGGGTAGAAAAAAGTGCGATCGCACTTCTGTATTTGAAAAAATTATCCCATAGAAAGCGTATTTATGAAATTAGGTGATTATAGCGATCGCACTCAACAATATTATCATATAACTAAGATACAAATTACCACAAGAACTGCAATTTTACTCAAAAAACCATCAAATGATTGACCACGAATGCGCTTCGCGCACGCTACGCGAACGCCTATTTAAAGAACTTCTTTCCAACTTCTTCCCAGAGTTTATCGAGCTATTTTTCCCAGATATAAGTGCTTATTGGGAGAGAGATTCAATAGAGTTTTTGCCACAAGAGGTATTCACAGATGTGACTGAGGGAGAACGGAAAATACTCGATATAGTTCTGCAAGTCTCAGTTAGAAACCAAGATACTTTATTTATCATTCACACTGAACATCAATCTTATTCTCAAACTAACTTCAATCAGCGAATGTTTACATATTTCGCTCGACTGCACGAAAAATATGCCCTCCCAGTGTACCCGATAGTCATTTATTCTCATGACTCTCCCCAAACACCAGAACCGAACTCTTATCGCATCGATTTTCCCCACAAGCGGGTGCTGGAATTTAATTATGAAGTTGTCCAGCTAAATCAATTAAAATGGCAGGATTTCGTCAATCAGAGAAATCCTGTAGCCAGCGCTTTGATGGCGAAAATGCAGATTGATGTTCAAGAACGCCCAACAGTAAAGCTAATGTCGCTACAATTGCTAGCGAATTTGGGACTCAATCCCGCACAAATCCAGTTAATTTCTGGCTTTATTGATACATATCTCGATTTGAATGCTCAAGAAGAAATCATGTTTCAAGAACAACTTGCTAGTATTGAACCAAAGCAGGAGGAAAGAGTTATGCAAATCGTCACCAGTTGGATGAGACAAGGTATACAGCAAGGAGAATTGACGCTGATTTTACGCCAACTAAACCGCCGTATAGGTGAAGTGAATCCGCAGTTACAAGAACGTATTCAAACTTTGTCAACAGATGAGTTAGAAAATTTGGGAGAAGCTTTACTAGATTTTACAACTACTGCTGATTTAGAAGCTTGGTTTGAGAGTAGATAAGTACGAAGGAAAGAGTTATGCAAATCGTCACCAGTTGGATGAGACAAGGTATACAGCAAGGCGAATTGAAGATGATTTTACGCTTGCTTAACCGCCGTATAGATGAAGTGAATCCGCAATTACAAGAACGTATTCAAACTTTGTCAACAAATGAGTTAGAAACTTTGGGAGAGGCTTTACTAGATTTTACAACTACTGCTGATTTAGAAGCTTGGTTTGAGGCTAGATAGTTAGGGTTTTTCCCTCTTTTCTAGATGAAGGGGTTAAGAGCGATCGCTCAAAATTTATCAAGCCAATAGTAGCGATGGCAAATTAAATAAGCTAGTTTCAAAAGTAAAAGCACGATGTCAAAAAAGTCCAATCGACCAAGACTTTATGATGCTGTCCTTGTAGGTAAAATTCCAAATAAGTGCGATCGCATTTCCTGAATTGGGAATACTGGTATTAGAGTCGAGGAAGAGAATTATGCCAGAAAATCCCAATCAACCAAGAGAATATGATGCTGTACTTGGCGGAAAAAATCCTCCGCCAGTCGATGGTGTAGTTTTAGGCGGATTGGAAGGCGCAAAACGAAGTTTCGCTAACAGTGATGAAAATTACCGCCTTTTAGCGCTTTCGCAACTCATTAACTATAGACAGGAAGGCTGGGATTTAGTAATTCAGGCTTTAAAAGACCCATCACAACGGCTACAGCTAGCAGCATATAAACTATTGCGGGATATCTCAGAATTAAAAGTAAAACAGGCAATTTTAGAATTTAATCCCTATCGGTTTTTTGAGTGTGTTTATACAATTGAGCTTAATCAGTATTATGATGCAGCGATCGCCATTCATCCCGATGGCAAAACCCTAGTCTGTTGCGATGCTAGCGACACTTCTGATGAAGAATCTCAAAGAAATAGCAGTATTATTGGTGGGACTTCTCTAGATTTTAAAAAGTGGGATTTGAAGACAGGAAAAAGTCTTCGCACCATCAATAAAACCTTTGCTACGAGAATAAAGGAATACCCAGAACATTTAACTTTTAGTTCTGATGCTCAAACGTTGGCGATAGTTGGTTTTCAGCATGACAAGACCATTATAACTGAAATTTGGAATCTCAATACTGAGCAATTAAGTCATCTTATTAGCGGACAACCGTTGGGGGACTCTAGAATTAGAAGGCGTAATACTATTACCGCTACTACTCTTAGTTCTGATGGCAAAATATTAGCTAGCGGTAATGAAGCTGGTCATATTATCGTCTGGGATTTAGAAAATAAACAAAATATTGACATTACCAAAGGACATTTACAACGTATAACTTCTGTCGCTATTAATGCAGATACAAACATCCTCGCAAGCGCTAGTTATGATAAACCTATAAAAATCTGGGATTTTAGAACTGGAAGTGAAATTTACACATTGGTAGGAGAGGATACTTTTGACTATAATTCTAATGGTGCATTGCTGGCAATTAGTCCCAATGGAAAGACTTTAATAACTAGCGACCATCATATGCCAGAACTCATCAGAATATGGGACTTGAGAACTGGTAAAGAAATTCATAAATTATTTAGTAATACCGGTCCATTGAGATGTTTTACTTTGAGTGCAGATGGAAAAATCTTTGTTAGCGTTAGTTGTGGCGGTTATGTTAATATCTGGAATTTGCAAACACAAGAATTACTTGCTAAACTTCCTCATGATGCAACAAGAACAAGTGTTGCTATTAGCCCAGATGGACAAACTATTGTCAGTTACATTGGGAAATTCATTCAAGTATGGCGAGTTCCATAGAATCAAGGATAGATGCGATTCCAAATAACTTACTTTTAATACAGCACCTATAGATTCTCTACCCATGATTACTCACGAAGAAATAAGAGGTGGACACTACTATCAAATTCCGCTAATTTATCGTTCAGATTTGTAATAACTACAAATAGGTTCAGATCCCCGACTTCTTGAAGAAGTCGGGGATCTTGATTCTCACGATATAATTACACCCAACGTCCTACAACTACTCGCACAGTTCCATCTTCTAACACTTCTTCGTCCTCCACATTAAAGCCTTGTTCTTGCACTGTTGCCATCAAGGTTTTATGAGCATATTTTTGGCTGATGGAGTTAACAAACTGCTGTTGATTAATTTTTGCTCCCCAAAAGTCGGCAACTATTTCGTAATTTTCACCACTGCGGCGAAAACCTAAATCATAACCATTCTTCTGGCGAATCACATACTCGGCTTGAGTCGTATCGCCTTGATATCCGCGTACATTTGTGTTGCATTCAACTTGATAGTTTAATTCTTGCAAAACTTCATGCAGAATTTCACCGCGTTTGATTTGGACTTTTATAGTTGTGAAATGAGACATAATACCAATTTTGGATTTTAGATTTTGGATTAAAAAACGAGGCGCAGGAAACACGTATTTTTTCTATTTTAATCGACTTCTAAAGGGCCTATTCCTTGTTCAGTTGAGTATTGTTTTAATTCTTCTACCAACAGCACATCGTTGGAGGCGGTTCTAGCACCGGCTTGTGCTGCCCATTGCTTTAATGCTTCAATTTGCTCATGTGCGATCGCAGCTAATGGCACTGTCTGCGCTACAGCCTGTAAAATATCCTCTGTATTAAAGTCTCGGCGCTGTCCCTCAACTCTTGTGGAAAATGCTTGGTGCATGGCATCAACAATTACCTGCTCAATTTCCGCACCGCTAAAGTTGAGACTTTGTTTAGCTAACAAAGCTAAGTTAAATTCTCGCAGCCGATTCGGGCGTAACCGTTGCAAATGCACCTTAAAAATCTCTTGGCGTTCGGCTTCTGTAGGTAAATTCAAAAAGAAAATTTCATCAAATCTTCCTTTTCGCAACAATTCGGCTGGTAATATTTTGACATTATTTGCCGTGGCGACAATAAACACACTCGCGGTTTTCTCCTGCATCCAGGTAATCAAACTGCCAAACACGCGGCGCGATGTCCCCGAATCCCCATCAATGCTACTGGTAATATTGCCAAAGGCTTTATCGATTTCATCAATCCACAAAACGCACGGTGCCATTGCTTCAGTTAACTGAATCATTTGGCGCACCCGGCTTTCACTTTCGCCGACAATCCCACCAAATAAACGCCCAGAATCTAATCTTAATAACGGTAAGCGCCATTCATGGGCAATTGTCTTCGCTGAAAGAGATTTACCTGTTCCCTGAATGCCCACAAGTAACATCCCTTTGGGGTTAGGAATACCGTAGCGTCTGGCTTCTTCGGTAAAAGCATCTTGGCGCATTAGTACCCACTGTTTGAGTTGATCTAATCCACCAACTCGTTTGAGTGATTCTTGGGGTGTGAAAAATTCTAAAATCCCAGTTTGGCGGATTGCTTGCTTTTTCTCTTCTAACACGCCGTCAATGTCAGACTCATTTACCTGCTGTTTAGCAGCTAAAGCTTTTGCCAAAACTCTCGAAATCCGGGTGCGACTTAAACCTTGACAGGCTTTAACTAACTGTTCCCGCGCTAAACCGGAAACATTTAATTTATCTGGTACTACTAACTGTTGAATTAAATTATCTATTTCGCCAACGCTAGGTAAGGGAAAATCCACTACTGTCACTTCTTGGAGTAACTCGTCGGGAAGTTCTAAAGTATGGCTAGTGGTGATGATAATTTTACGCGATCGCTTTAACTCCCGTGTCAAGTTTCGCAACTCCCGCACAATTGGGGCATTCTTCTCAGTAGTCGGATTTTTTACAAATGGATGCAAATCCCGCAGTACAAACATTGCAGGTATTTGGGCATCAGCTTTGCCAATTCGCCCTAACGCCGCCATCACCGAACCTTTATCTGCACCATTGTCACTCCAACCCCGGACAATATCCCAAAATAAAAGCTGTCGTTTGGGCACAGAACGCAATGCAACTTGCTGCAACACTTCTTCCACAGGTTCTTCTTCAACGGAAATCACATACAGTAAGGGATACCTTGCCCGAATCATCAAATCAAGTTGCTCTACTAAGGAGGCGTATTGCTGATTCTCGCTGTTATGAGTTGCATCTCCTTTTCCATATTGATGAAAATTGCTCATTTCTCTTGAAAATGGGT
>NZ_JABXKI010000311.1 GCF_017115095.1 Nostoc sp. NMS4
TCTCGTCTCAACCAGAACGCTGCGCTCGATTTATTGCTGGTGCGATCGCTCAACTGACAGATAATAATACTTATCGCCATCAGCTACTTCATGTAGAGAAAGTTACTCCTATGCGTCAGTGGTCTGCACGTCAAGCTTCCAGATTAAAGAAAAGTGATTACCGCCAAGGCTATCTTGGCGAGAGAAGAAACTAAGGATGTGAAAAATATTCAACAGATAATTTGGTGAGAGCCATTAGCGTTCTTCAGCTTTGTGCAGAGCCGTTGAGTTGTTGCTGAAGTTGTTGCACTTCCTCGACCGATAAACCGGTGCTACGAACGATAGTTTCAATCGATACACCTTCTCGCAGAAGATTGAGTGCGATCGCTCGTGTCTTTTCGTCTTCAGCCTCTTTCCAGATTGAGCGATAAACGGTGGATTCCTGCATAATGTCTCTCCGTAGAATGCGATAAATTACCTCATTTTCTAATTTTAACCCGGCTAAAATTCCTGACGCTGCTATCAGATTCGCTTGCGCTTCGGAGTCTGCGATCTGATCAATCTGTTGTGCCGCTTGACGCAATGTTTCCTCTGCATCAGCACTTCGACCGAGAGCCGCAAAGGGGATCAGTCCTGGATATTGTAGAAACATAGATCCAGGCTGCTCCCAGATTCTAACGACTTCAAACTCGTGGCGCGTGTTTTCCATCTCAAAACGGGTCTGATATACCCGCTCTGAAGCAGTTTGTTTCAGGTAAATCACCACTTGTCGCATCGGTTTGGTCGGGTCTTTACGATACCCACGCACACGGTAGTCCAACATTCGGAATGGAACGTTATCCTTGGGTAATGTTTGGAACTCTAAGTGTAAAAAATAACCAGCCGATTGCAGCAGAATTAGAGCATCAGTGCGAATTGGGTCGAGGGAGAGTTCCGAGGGTTTGAGTTCTGTCATTTCAATAGGTTCTCCCAAGAGCCAACTGGCGAAGTCAGAGGAGAAGTGTTCAGCAAGGAATCGACAGGTATCGTCATACATGGGAGAGATTGTACAACTGAATAATACCGATTTGATTTTAAGCAAATCTAACGTTTGATGAAGTATGGTAGGGCGATCGCTACAACTATTCAACCGCCGATTGAATCATGCGGCTTACTTAGGAAGTGAGTTTATGCGATCCGAATTGGCATTGGTGACAGGACAAGACTAGGTACAGGATTAAACAGGTTTGTGATGATTTAAAGGTTTAATTGAGCGGCAAGAGATCGTCTTTAACTCAACACCCAGGTATCACAATATTATCCGCTCCAATGATGTGTTATACATCGGTTGCCTAACAATTATTTATCCTTTGCGATCGCCGCTCCTCTTTCGATACTTGAAAACAGGGCAGATCAACTATCCTTGTCTAAACTAGCACTGCTTATCTTTTGGAGATTGCAAATCTATTTTCGGGACTTTCTAAGATAACTCGCCTCCAAATATAGCACTACAATAGGTTACACTCATATTGTGACTACTGGAAATAAATCCAGTCTGATGGCTAAAATAACAAGGCTGACCAACGTGTTCGTAAGCATCTGGAGCAAATCTATTCTGCAAAATAGAGATTTTATTTATACTGCTTATTAGCAAATCACTATTAGGAGCTTTCTCTCCTACCGCTTTAGCTTCAGGTCCATTCCAATCAGTAATAGTTCCTGTCGGTAAGCTATTCACCAAGTCCTCACAGTTAGCAATCCGAAAAGTCTGACTGTAGATTACTTTGTCTGAAAAATGTTCAGCAAATTTTACATTGCCAACTCGTGGAGAAGCAAAAGCATATAGAGTTGGTGCAAAATCATTTTCTGCAATATGAAGGGTTGAGAGAGTTGCGATCGCTGCTCCTAAACTATGTCCTGTTACATATATTTCCGTGTCTTTTTTGACACCTTTTCTAGCCAAATCATCAAGGAAATTATCCACAGTCTCGCTCATTGATTTATATATTTCGTTAAAGCCTTCACTGACTTTTATAGAGTCCTTTCCTTTTTCATTGATTTTAAAAGATGGTTTAACTAGTTTAAATTTAGCGTCATGAAGCCACTCATATGGTTGTATTGTTCCTCGAAACACAAAAAAATAAATTGGCTCATTATTTTTTTCAGGTTTTCGCTCAAGAATGAAGCCAAATCTTTTATTTCCGTCTGTTTCCTGGACTTCTAATATTTTGCTAACTGTATATCGATATTCAGATTTATTGCTATCTTCTGATGGGTTAATCGAGTATTGAAAAATGGCCTTTGTGGTCATATCAGTTCTATTCGTCAAGATTGTATCGCCCTCTTTCAAGTACAAGGAGTAATTTTGATTATTATCAAAATCGTTGTAGACGATACGCACCAGATTTCCCAATTCCATTGCTATCGATCGATTAAATTCTTCAGGAATTGTCATCTTGTGTCTACAGGGTTGGAGATGCTTTTCACCAGGATTGTCTAGATTAATTTCTGGGACTTGATCTCTTATCGCTTGATTTAATTTATCGTCAGACTCATAACGAGAAAGAAAGCCTCCAAATATCATTTTCTCGTTAGAATCAGCTAAAAAAATGTGTTTTAGTTTTACCGGATTTACAAAAAATTTAACTTTTGTTCCATCTTTGAATGTGCAGATTGTTTTTGCTGTAAGAAAATCCTTCTTATTCGTAATTGCCTGCATAGAAGGTTCCTTGACCAATTCTTCAATAAAGTTTATTGATATTTGAGAAATACTAGATGGAGAAACTTGACTTCCGCAATCCTTTAAAAACTTAAGGGCTTTTTCAGATAAGCTATTTTTAGCACCAATTATTTTAGTAAGATTTTCGGTTCTTGCGTTACTTTTATGGAAAATTAATACTAAAGTGCCAGTTTAATAAACT